>JAUXHQ010000033.1 GCA_030621455.1 Deltaproteobacteria bacterium | reverse complement strand
CGATTGAGGCCGTTCTTTGTACTGGAAAGAGAACCGTTACCTCTGTCCTGAAAATCATGGGAATGACGAGTTCCTGATACGATATTTCACGCATTATATTAGCATTGAGACTCTAAGATGAGACCAAATTAGAAAATGGCCAACGTCGAGGATATGTAAGGCGAGGCATTCACTGAAGAGCTATGTTATCTATTGTTGGGTCAGGTTCGACCCTAACTTCAAATTTTTTCACAGGGGGATCTGGTTATGAGGGGAAAAATATTCAAGGAAGAACATCGTATCTTTCGTGATACGTTTAGAAAGTATCTCGACAAAGAGGTTGTCCCGTTCATAGAAAAGTGGGAGGAAGACGGGATGGTCCCTAGAGAGGCATGGAGGAAGATGGGGGGAAATGGTTTTCTTTGCACCTGGTTAGAGGAGAAGTATGGTGGTCCTGGTGCGGGTTTGGAGTATTCCGTGATTATTAACGAAGAGATCTTCTACATAGGCGCCATCGGACTTGCAGTAGGGTTGCACAGCGATGCGACCGTCCCTTATATCTATCGTTTCGGAAGTGAAGAACAGAAGATGAGATGGTTGCCCGGTTGTGTCTCTGGAGACATCATAACATGCATAGCCATGACAGAGCCGAATGCCGGTTCCGATGTGGCGGCTATTCGATCTACGGCAGTAAGGGAGGGAGATGAATATTTAATTAATGGTCAAAAAATCTTTATATCCGGAGGCTTTCACTCTGATTTAGCTGTGGTTGCCGTAAAGACTGACCCGAATGCTATCCCCCCACACGAGGGTATGAGCATGATCTGCGTTGAGGCGGGCACTCCCGGATTCTCGAAAGGTCGAAAATATAAGAAGATGGGACTGCATAGCCAGGATACGGCAGAGCTTATATTTGAAGATTGCAGGGTCCCGGTTTCCAACCTAATAGGAGAGGAAGGCAAAGGTTTTTTTTATTTAATGGAAAACCTCCAGGGAGAGAGGCTTGTCATCACGATTATGGCACAATCCATGGCCGAGGCTATGCTCGACATGACCATAAAGTATTGTAAAGAACGGAGAGTTTTCGGAAAACCCATCTCGTCCTTCCAGCATAACACATTCAAGATAGCAGAGATGGCTACGGAGATTCAATTAGGCAGGAGCTTTCTAGATTCTCTTGTCGCCGATTTTGTAGAGGGAAGAGACATCTTAATGAAGGTTTCCATGGCAAAGGCTTGGTGTGCAGAAATGGCAAATCGTGTGGCCTATGACTGTGTCCAGCTTCACGGCGGATATGGATACATGGAAGAGTATCCCATATGCAGATTCGCCAGAGACGCCCGGGTGATTCCGATTTTTGGCGGAACGTCAGAGATAATGAAGGTTGTTGTAGGAAAAATGATGGGTTTGAACGACTAGGAAGTCATAATTAAAGTCAACGAACAACAAAAATTGTTTTTTGACGGTTACACCTTGAAAGGAGGAAATGGTGGAACTCAAAGGAAGTAAAACGGAAGAAAATTTACTAAAAGCTTTTTCGAACGAATTGCACGCTCATGCCAGATATATGTACTATGCCTCTGCTGCCAGTGAAGCTGGCTTTGAGCCGTTATCTGATATATTCCTGCAGACGGCACTGAATGAGGCTGAGCACGCGGAGCAGGAATTTAAGTTCATTGGATGGGTCGGAGATGTAAGGAAAAATTTGAAGTCAGCCATTGATAATGAGCATGAAGAGGCCACAAAGCGTTATCCTCGTGCGGCCCAGGTAGCTGAAGAAGAGGGTTTTACTGAGATTGCAGCTTTTTTCAACAGAATGAGTAAGACAGAGGAGAGGCACGAGAAACAATTTAGCGAACTGTTTGATAGTTTGGACAAAGATGATAGCTTGGAAGGAAGAACGGCGAGACATTCGGCGATTGATATGGCGCAAGTAATGTTACCTGATCAGGCCAATCCCTCCGGACACGTTCATGGAGGAGAATTGATGAAGTTAATGGACAATGCCGCAGGTGTTGTCGCTTTGCGTCATTGTCATTCAAACGTAGTGACTGCGATGGTTCATGAGATCCACTTCCTTCATCCAGTCCGTGTAGGAGACTTGGTTTTAATTCATGCCAAGCTAACCTTTGTTAGTCATTCGTCCATGGAAGTGCAGGTAGAGGTTGAGACTGAAAATCTTTGGACAGAAAAGAATGTTAAATCTCTGACAGCCTACTTTATAATGGTGGCGTTAGACAGTGATGGGAAACCTGGAGGGGTACCACCTCTATTAGTATGCACTGAAGAGGAGGAAAGGCTCTTTGATGAGGGATCAATCAGATACCAAACGAGGAAAGCGCAGGCTCAGAGCTAAAAAGCTGTACCCGATCTTTCTTTGTTTTCCCCCTCTTTTCTATTTGCCTGCAGTTACGGCGGTTCTCTCTAGAACAGCCATACCACCCATGTCTTTTATGAGCTCCATCTGTAGTTCGTCGTGCACCAGCAGGGCACCTGCGAATCCCAGGGCATTTACTGAGATTGATTCGAAAAATTCATCGGACCGCGGAACTAGCAGCATCCATTCTCGGGTGAGCAGAAGGTTGTATGGGCCGGATTGCGTGCTGTCATACGGTGCGGATTGGCTATTAAGGCCCACCGCGTAAAGCATGGCCCGATACAGTTTGAATAGTTCAGTGGCAGCGTCCCGGGGAGGGGCTGTAAGGACAGGGACTGGTCTTGTTAAAACGTGAACAAAGGGAAGACCCGGAATAAAACCCAGGTTACCTTCAAGCCGCGCTGAGGTCAGGAGTGGTTCAATAGGTACTTTCGGCCCTTTATCTGCCATGGGAAGGGGAATCATCTGAAGGTGCTTGTGCCGTTGACTGGAGCCGGCAATCTCCCCGCCGTTGTAAAATGCCAGACCATCGAATTCGGCCATGCATATCCATATGGCCTCAAAATCCTGAAGCGTAAGCAAAGACTCCTGTTCTTCAAAAGATCTGGTGACAATGAGTAAATGGTGATCGATGACGTTGAATTTGTTTAAAAGACACACATGCGTATCAGATATGTCCGTTACAAACATGTTTTCTTCGTAAGGAAGAAATGGGTTTGTGTGCTGTTTTTCGGGTGTAGTTTTTTTCTTATGTTCCTTTTTTTCTTCTGACTTGCGAACGAGGCTGGACACAATGCGGACTAAGAAGTCAACACCGCCGTCATGGATAAACGTGCTTCTTGTAAATATGGGACGAAGCGTACCAGTTCTTAAGGCTTTTTCTGTTCTGTCAAGGGTTTTTGACCACAGTGTGCCAGGTGTAAACATTAATTCTCCCAAACTCATTCATTGTTCAAAAGGACGGGTTTCACCTTGTCTCAATTGCCTGATCTTCTCTAGTGTATCTAGATAAATATTCTCATTGGCAGGGTTCAGTGTAATCGCTCTCAATGCCAGATCTTCCGCCTCCTTGAGATGCTCTCTCTTAATATAATAGAGCCAGGCAAGATTATTGTAGGCATCAGCAACTTCTGGCTCCTTCGCGATCATTTTCTTGTAATATTTTTCTGACTGATCGAATTCTTTCTTCTGAAAATGTGCATTACCAAGATAGAGATAAGCCATATTTAGTCTCTTAGACGCGAGTCTGTATTCCTCAATGGCGTTTTGGTATTCTCCGTTTCTTTCGTACGCCACCCCGAGACTCAGATGTTCTTCAGCACTAAGAGGATCATTGAGGATGATAATTCTGGGAAAGGTACATCCTGAACAGAGGATGAGTATGGAAAGGGTAACTATGAAAGCTGTCAGTCCTCGATATTGCTGGTGTGATGGTTTTTTCATTCTTCAGGGGTGATGAGGAGCGTCCAAAAATCTGTCTTCTGCCATGACCTTATGAAATCCTTCCGGGGAATAAACTTATGTCTATCGCTTCCCGAATCAGCGATGATACCTCTTTCATTATATCCGATGATATTCATGTAATGATAGGCCTGATAAACGAGGAACCCATAATCAACGAGCACTATGACCGGATAGCCCTTGTCAATGCTTTGTCTTAGATCTTCCCAGTTCCCTTTGTACTGGTTGGCATATAGACCTCCCCTCTCTGCATAAAGGACCATATCCACATCAAGGGTCCCCCTTGCCGATTTGCTATAAATATCATCGGCAATTTCTTCAGGCGATACCTTGGTCCCCCAATAATTGAGAACACCTGCAAGTGAAGAGGGGCCGCATTGGTAAGCCTCTTG
The DNA here is from genome assembly GCA_030621455.1 of Deltaproteobacteria bacterium. Taxonomy (GTDB): domain Bacteria; phylum Desulfobacterota; class UBA8473; order UBA8473; family UBA8473; genus JAUXHQ01. The sequence goes on along the minus strand of JAUXHQ010000033.1, from coordinate 6,430 downwards.
TCGAAAAAACGGAACACCTTCGATTACGCGAGGCTTTGAATACCGGGAAGGATTTCCGACACAGGATAGAAACAGGACCACCGACCATAATGTGAACAGGTACCAAATGGTCCTAGTGCCTGTTTTGCGCGTCATCGTGTGTACCAAGGGCATTCCCCTTATGGAATACAAGTTTACAGGTATTTTATTTCACAACGATCTTATGCCCTCCATAAAGGTAAACGATGACCCAAACGAGAATCACAATTACCAGGATACCGACAATAAATAAGCAACCGTCACCACCAACCTTCAACTCATCGAGTTTTAAAGCAAGCTGGTGTATCTGCCGATCACTCATGCATGTCAGCCTCGATTGGATTTCTTCTTCAGAAAAGCCAAGTTTGTCCAGCCTTTGACTGATCATCTTAACTTCGAGGATCTCTTGTATCCTGTCTAGATCGCCATCCCTGTCCCACGAATATGCAGCCATTGGCGTGGACGGAGCCAGCCCGGCATTGGCGCCGGATATGAATCCCAGCAAAAGAACGGATACAACTAGATGCCATATAATATACTTCCTAAAGGTCTTTCCCATCTACTATGTCTCCCTCCCTTAACGCAATATAGATTTACTCGCCCCGATATGAATCAAAAGGCATTGCAAATGATTGAAGCAATTTTTATGCCAAGAAAGTAACTTCTTAAAAACCCATTCATGTCTCACTGTGCGGCTCATACCCCGACTTTTTGAGAAGTTACGACGTATCGCTGTAACACCTTATTTTTGCAAGTTCTTCAACATATCCATAGATATGAAGCCCTTTACTTGATGCCAGGATCGGTCCATTCTCGACACCCACCTCATCGGCCATATACTTTTGTAAGACAGCAACAGCAGCAAGGTTTGCAGGAAATCCTCCCCACAAGTCCCATGAGCGAAAGTATGGATAGAATATCAATGTCCCATCCTTAATCCTCATATCAATATGTCGAAGGCAGGGGGGATCATGCAGCACATAATCGCTTACTTTTGCCACCTGCAAGACAGCTTGATTCGTATTTGGTGTTTTCTTTAACAATTCAATAAAATGTGGAACCTGTGGCCAGATCCTTGAGCCATAAGTATAATCTTCCGTTGGTTCTTTATGCTCAGTCATCAAATAGGGCAGGTAGGTTGTGATGTAACCTGGAGATACTGGATTAGGAATTCCCAGCTGGGCCGGAATTTCAGGTACCATCGTATCATAAGGCTCAGAATAAGGGTATCTGATTTGAACAGTAACCCAATCAAACTCCAATCGTGTCTGCCCGCTGAATGAACCATGTTGAACCTCATACCTGAAACCACTCTCCAAAATTTTATACACGCACTGAAACCATGCGTCAGGAATATCTCTTGCCTCAATGTAAGTCACGGGCAACATCGTTTTCTCCCCTCTTTTTTGCTGTCAGGCTCAATAGTTGAGCTCCAGGCGCATCTAAAATTCATGCTCTGTTCTGGCAATAATCTGGTCCTGTATTTCCTTTGTCAAATCAACAAAGTATGCGCTATAACCCGCCACCCTAACTACCAGAGCGGCATGGTTCTCCGGATGCTGCTGAGCATCGAGGAATACTTTTCGGTCCATAACATTCATCTGAACATGGTGGATGCCGAGGTCAACCAGAGTCCTGAGATAAGCGACAAAGGCTGCCCTGTTATCACCCTCCAGGTACTGGGGCATAAACTTTTGATTCATTAGGTGAGTGAAAGCCCTGGCATGGTCCAACTTCCCTACTGACTTCAATACGGCGGTCGGTCCATTCTTGTCAGCGCCGAGAGTCGGAGAGCAAGTGCCATCATTGAAGTAGTCGCGGTCCTTCCTTCCATCCGGGGTCGCCCCAGTGAACCCACTATAAGCGAAATAGCTCGCACCTCCTGATCCATCCATAAGATAGTGGGTCCCGTAGATATTCTCAAAGCTCTCTTGGAGCTTAGTTACTCTCTGCAAGACATCCCTGGCAAATAGGTCAACGTAATCATCATCATTGCCAAACTTTGGAACGTTGAGGCACATCTGCCGCAGTTCCTCTCTCCCCTCCCAGTTGTTCTTCAGGGCATTCAAGAGTTCAGCCAGGGGGACCTTCTTATTCTCAAATACCAGCTTCTTCATGGCTACGAGCGAATCGGCGACAGTTATGTGTCCAACAGGCTGGAATTGGGTCTTAACGAAGTATTTGTACTTTCTGACATCCTGTCCATTCTCAATGCAGCCATCCATTAGAGCGGACATGAAGGGCTGAGGAAACCACTCCTCATCAAGGGTGTCTATGATGTTCTTGATGGTGACCAGCTTTTCGGTGAAGAACCTTGTCTGAGCCAGGAAAGCTTCTATAACATCTTCAATGGAGGTGAAAGTGAGAGGATCAGGGGTTAAGGCCCCGATCTGTTTCCCTGTGGCTTTATCCATTCCTTGGGATAAGGCAAGTTCAAGACACCTCGGTAATGCGAAAAATGCCCCTGCTGCATGATTACCCATGGGCTTCCCCGGTATGATCCACCTCATGCAACCTTCCGTTGCGTAATCCCTGGCATCGTCAATTGGTATACCAAGGTTTGTCAGATAAGGAATCATCATCTCATCATTCTTTATGGAGAGTACACCTGCGACCTTCCTCATTGTGTCCGCAACCGCATAAAGTAATTCCTCCGGCGTGTTGCGATGGAGTCTGATAGTGACCGCGGGTTGGCTCAGTCCTATTCGCTTGGTGGCATCCAGAACTATATAGCTCAACTCGTTTGTGGCGTCTTGGCCTTCACGGGTCTGACCCCCAATAGTGGTCTGCCGCGTCGTCATAACAGCTCCTCCAGTACTCGCCCCCTGTATCGGCGGAGTCAGATCCCCTAATTCAGACATCTTCAGCCAGAGGAACTCTATCAACTCCTGGGCCTCATTCCGTGTAATTCTACCCTCACCTTTATCCTTCTGATAAAAAGGGTAGAAAATCTGGTCAAACCTCTCCCCTAAACCCGTGGTTTGCAAGTCAATCACACGGGTAATGACTGTTATCATCCAATAACATTGGACAGCCTCATAAAAAGTCCGTGGCGGATTCTCCAAAGCCCAATCGCATGCTTCCGCAATCTGTGCGAGTTCCTTCCGTCTCTTTTCATCTGTTTCCTCCCTTGCCAATTCCCTCGCCTTTACAGCGTATCTCTTCCCCCACCGTACACCTGCTTGCAAGGCTATTTTTACCGCCTCAAGAAATGCTTTCTGCTCCAGATATTCCCGGGTATGGCTATATATCTTTGGGTCTGTGGAAATCTCCTTCAACCGGTGTTTGGCCTCCTTTATAAATCCACTTAGTCCGACTTTAAACAGCTTCTCGTAATTGGGACAGCCTTCATGTGCGCCATGGATAACTAAAAAAACACCATGATTGAAGTAAGACCAGTATGGTTTCATATCTTCAGGAAGTAATTTGCGTTCCCTTCCATGTACCGCTTTACCTCGCCAGTACTTATGGATTTCGTGCAATTCCTGTCTATCCTTTTCATCTGACAGGAGCTCTTTATAGGGACCTTCAATAGCCTTATCCAGCCAACCCCCATACTGCTCACAATACCCCACCAGAGAGTCAGGGTCGCTGGCATAACTACCAACAATCCGCTCGTGAGGTTCAATATAGATAGTCATATTGTCGAGGACTTTGGCTAATGCCTTGGCCCTCCTTATTACTATAGGTTCGCCATCTGTCTCCTTATATGATTCAGTTACCAGCCGGTATCGCTCAAGGCAAAGTTTTACCCCAGAACGATACGGCATGCCCATGCCCAGTCTCTTCTGGTCATCAGGTCTGTTCATTTTCCTTTGGGACTTAACCTTCCAGACCATCTCATCCCTTAATCTCTCTGTCCGCGTCTTTTCTTCAACTTTCATCTCCTTATCCCCCCTCTTAGAAGATAATCAAATTTACATTGCTGAGTTGCCCCAAAAAGCCACTCCAATAATAGTCGTCTAACTTTAATAAGCAAAGATGACGAAAGTGAGCTCCTCTACAAGTCATCAGTGGGTGGTTGCCTAATCTGAATATGTTGGGAGCCTTTGTTCCAGAAGCCAAATCCCTCTGTGTCTCTCCCACTCTCACCCCCCAGGCTTTATGGTGCGATTGAGAATTCAAGGTCTAGAACGCTGGTATTCGAGGACCTTGCTGATAGCTAAAGCAGCACGGCGGATGGTGGGATAAACAGGGATGCCGCATGCCACAAGCGCCTGCTGTTGTTCCAGGATGGCTCTCACATCTTCCGGTAAGCCGCTGGTTCGCAGTACTACGATTACAGGCTTAGAACAATCACGGGAAGCTGATATAAGGGCATCAATTATGATAGACAATTCTCTCTCTCCCCGGAAATGGAGAAGGGTATCTATCTCGAGATGTATAATTAGAGAAGCAATTTCATGACAAGAGGCAATTAGGGCCATGGTCTCCTGCAATTGTTGGCGGGACTGTCCGAACCCAAACGGTGACTCGAAAGGATTCTGCACGCTGGTACCCTCTTGAGGGACAAATTGGCGCAAGGCTTCCACAACATGCTCAGGGAGAGGGGGAACGGTCAATCCAACATCCTCACATTCATCAGCGCCCACGACACTCGGTCCGCCTCCGGTACCAATCAGGGCAACACCGCCACTTGCAAGCGCCGGCAGGCACTGTATTGCCAAGGCTACATCTAACAATTCGTCAAAGCTTCTTACTTCAATGGCCCCTGCCTGCCGAAGCACGGATTCCCATATTGTTCTTGTGCCAGCTAGGGCCGCGGTATGTGAGACAGTTGCCCTGGCTCCAGCCTTGCTTCTCCCTCCTTTGAGCACTATGACAGGCTTGACCTGAGCAGTCCTTCGAAGAGCTGTAATGAATCGCTGACCATCCTTGACTCCCTCGATATAAGCCGTGATTACCCTGGTCTCCGGGTCGCCAGCGAAATATTCCAGGAAGTCTGTCTCGTTCAGATCGGCCGCATTCCCATAGCTGATCACCTTGCTGAAACGAAGTTCGCGGGCCACCCCCATCGTGGCGACCTGTACGGCATTGAAACCACTCTGAGAAAGAAAAGCGACAGCCCCACTCTCTTGAGGGAAATCAAGCCTCCAGGAGAAGCGGCCACGTGGGCAGTATACCCCCATGCAATTCGGTCCCACAACCCTGACCCCTCCCCTTACAGCAATCTCAGCAACCTCTATCTCTAGACTCGACCCCTTACCTCCCATCTCACTGAAACCGGCAGTGTAAAATTGGACAAAGCCCACTCCTTTCCGGGCACACTCCTGCATGACTTGAGTAGTGAATCGGGCAGGGACGCTAATAACCGCGAGATCAATGCTGTCCGGTATATCTTCAATGCTTGGGTAAACTCTAAGCCCCTTGAATTCGCTCATATTGGGACTTACGGGGTAAATTTTCCCTTCGAAGCCCAATTCTAAAAGGGTTTCTATCCAGTTACCTCCACCCCATTTATTCGGATCACTTGGGATGCCAATTACAGCTACCGACTCTGGATGGAAAAGACGGTCTAAATCAGCCATTTCCCTATCTACCTCCCAAATACCCGTTTCAATTTTGCGTTTTCAGATCGAAAAAAATCAACCCGAACCTGAGCAAAATTCTGTCCAACTTATTTAATTTCTTTTCCTAACGTGCAAACTACTTGCAATCTCCGATGCGATGGCCGCTGATTTGCATGGTCGTCTCCATATTTGACTGGGTCATTGTCATCTTGATTATACCTTTAAAGCTGCTCCCCTTGTAGTTTATTTTGCCGGTTCCTTTCATGCCACCACCTTGGTCACTGCATTCCATTGCCCATGTCACCGTGTTACCTGTCACTTTAGTTTGAGTGATTTTACACTCTTGTCCCGGTTGAGAACTTTGCGGAACAAGGTCCTTTTTCGTCAGGCACTGAGTATTTGTCATCGGCGGCATATTCATCGGCATTCCCGGCATTTCTATTTTTGTTGTAATTTCCCACATGCCTTCCTGCATATTCGGTACTGAACCGGCAAAAGAGATTGAAACGAATGTGAACAGAATTACTGAAACGGAAAATAGTCTTTTTAACATTGGTCCTCCTCCATTTTTCATACAAAGTGTTCGGGTTTAAATTCATAGAATGGGTCGGTCGAAGTATACACTGATCTCTCCGAATCTGCGATGGGCAATATCTTGCATCTTATTTACATAAGAGTCAAGCTGAAAATGCTTCCAGTAATGGTTCACCTGGCTCACAACACATGACTGTTCACAGGTATCAGGGATCAGGTGTCAGATAATTGACCCTTCTTGATCCGAGTTTGACGGGCTCGCGTGAGGTTCTTTGCTCTGGGAAGGAGCAGAATCAGCTTCTTCCAAAGCTATAGACTTCCATAGATCTGGTTACGGCTGGTCTGAATTCTAAAATGTCATCAATAAT
>JAUXHQ010000284.1 GCA_030621455.1 Deltaproteobacteria bacterium | reverse complement strand
CCAGGTTTTGGGTGTTATCACCGAAGAAAAGGGTCAGTCTCTCTGCATCTGCCAAGTTGATAAGTGATATCTTTATCAAGGGAATGGTTGAGCAGGCAGTAATCACCTAGTGTCCATCCATTAATTCACTCTTTAGAAAAGGGGCACTATAGCCTTCTTGACCGAAGAATGTTAATAACCAACCACAAGCCAAGAACAGCAGCGACTGAGTATCCAAGGAGACCAAATACAGGAAAACCCATAAAAAGCGGGCCTTTATCAACTTGCATAATTAAGGAGGAACCTACTATCAGACCCGTTATGATCAGGCTGAAGGACAACCTGTTCGTTGACTTATCAAGCATGGATATTAGGTTCTCCAAACCCTTATGTTGAAACCCGATGCTAATCCGATCCGTCTTCACCTTGTCGATTATCTCTGAAGTATCTGTGGGCAGGGAGATAAGCAGTTGCTGATATCTACCCAACGTCCTCAGTAAGTTCTTGGTTAAGTTGGCAGGCGCTAGTCTTTCTCTGATCAGTCTCTTGAGGAACGGCTTTGTATGTTCTATCATATCAAAATCCGGATCAAGCTCCCTTCCCGTTCCTTCCATGAGTACCAGGGCCTTGGCCATGAGCGTCCAATCGGCCGGAACCTTTATCCGGTGTTCGTGGATAATCTCAAAGAGGTCATTGACGATTGTCCCGATATCCAAACGTCTGAGTGGAATTTGATAATACCTCTCTATAAACTCTAAAAGATCCAACCGGAGCCTTCTCCTGTTTATCGTTGCGTCCACCATGCCCGCCTTTATGAACACTTTAGTTATGCCCTCGACATCTTTCCTCACAACGGAGAGTATCAAGCGGATCATCTGACGCTTGGTCTGATCGTCGACCCGTCCCACTATCCCATAGTCCAGAAGACAAATTATATTATCATCGAGAACAAATATATTACCCGGATGTGGATCGCCATGAAATAATCCATAGACTAAAACCTGTTTCAGGAACATGTCAGCCCCTCTCTTGGCAATGACCTTTCTGTCCAGCCCGGCATCTTCAAGGTCTTTAAAATCTGACACTTTTATTCCATCAATATATTCCATGGTTAAAATTCTCTTGCTGGTCAAATCCCAATATACCTCGGGCACATAAAAGACATCATCATCTGAAAAGTTTATGGCAAACCTTTCCATGTTGTGGCCTTCTCTGACAAAATCCATTTCTCTGTTTATCGTCCGGCCAAATTCTCTGACCACACCCTCCGGGTCATATAGTTCACTTTCTGCAATATGTTTTTCGGCCAACGAGGCCAGTCCGCTCAATATGTCAATATCGGCATTGACAGTTTCCTTAATCCCCGGTCGCTGGATTTTAACAACTACCCTGTTCCCGTTTTTTAGCCTGGCAAGATGCACCTGTGCTATGGAAGCCGCAGCAATGGGTTCTTCAACAAACTCCGCGAACAAATCCTCCATAGAAGCGCCCAGTTCCAAGTCTATTTGCGACTTCACTGCATCAAACCCAAAGGAGGGCACCTCATCCTGGAGTTTTCTGAGTTCTTCGATAAATTCCGGGGCTATCACATCCGGTCTTGTACTCAGGAATTGTCCTATCTTAATGAATGTTGGCCCCAGTTTTTCCAAGGCCAGTACCAACCTTCTTGCCCTAGTCAACTTTATCGTCCCTTTGTCTCCCCTCTTGAAACGAATGATCCGTTTGCCCGTCTCAATATATATACCCATATTGAGTCGTTCTACAAGGTCATCGAGACCATACGTAACCAGAACACTTATAATCTGCCGGTACCGTTTCATGTTTCGATAGAATTGAGGTGCCCTCCTCATTCTCATTTCCGACCCCTACGTTTGTGTCTTTTCGCTAACTTTTTCAATCTTTTCTTTTAATTCATCCACTTCTTTCTTCGTGGCCAGGTTCATCTTGGCCAACACCTTGGACACTTCCCTGGAAATCTTTTCGTCTAATTCTTCCCTACTCTTCTTTGCCCGCTCTGTCATGTCCTTGACTAAGCTCTTTCCCTCCTCTTCAGTCAACTCCCCCTTCTCTATCCATGATGTTACAAGCTTCCTGATTTTTTCTTCAGTCAGGGAAGTCAAACCAACACCGACCAGCAGTGATTTCCTGATAAAATTCAACATACGTCTCACCTCCTTTCATCAAAAATTACTGTGCATTTACATAAACCTAGTGTCGTGTCGCATATTCTCATAATGGGAACCTTTCCAGAATATCCTCTTGCATTTGGCACAGGATGAAAAGTCTCTGTGGGTCTGGAACACATAATCGGGAACATCCCCCTCAACATCCTCTCTTTTTATCTTTTTTAACTCATTGTTGCACAGTATACAACGGGTAAAGGCTCCGGCAGGGTCTATATTTAAATTCAGTCTCGTTCTCACCTCTTCAAACTGTGCCTTGTGGTCGTCATCATGGATAAAGAGGAACGCATATTTTCCCCCTTTATTCCTTATGAGAGTGTTCCTGGTTAAGACGATTCGTTTTTCTCTTCTCCCTATGCAGAGAAGTTCTTCAAAGTCAACCCTATTGGAGTATATGGTGTCAAAACCAAGGATTCTCAACACCTTAGCTAGCTTTCCCAACATTCTGTCAGCTACAAATCTCATAGTTAGTGTCCATCCGGAAATGAGGATTTTTGTTCAAGATCAAGGCATGCGAAAAAAATAACCGCAGGCATATGTTTAATATTCCGAGGATTATTTTTTGAGCAAAACGCAGATATTGTGCAAAAA
>JAUXHQ010000244.1 GCA_030621455.1 Deltaproteobacteria bacterium | reverse complement strand
GTAAGGTACAAGGCATAAGGTGGCGTCATACGGACTTGTGCCTTCTACTCTATGTTCCTGTTAGCTTGAAGTAACACATAAGGTTTGTAACCATTAATTATAACCTAACGCGAAGTCACCAAGGTGTAACCATCCTCACCACCGCCCATCCCAACCTCATCCATCATCAAGGGGGGCCGGGTGTAGTTTCTATGAGTATTCCAAAGAAAGCAATGGATGTCAAGGAGTGTTTCTCACAAACAGCAGTTCTTATGGAGGGATGCCTGTTCTTGGCATGAATATTAAACATATGCCTGCGGTTATTTTTTTCGCATGCCTTGATCTTGAACAAAAATCCTCATTTCTGGATGGACATTAACTAATAAACCTGTCTACCAATAACCAAGAACGGAGGAAAAGCATGAGCATCCAGGATGACGAAACCTTGCAGGTGTATGTGGAGGAATCCCTCGAACATCTGGCGGATATTGAGAATGATCTGCTGGCCATTGAGGGGGGGGGGGCCGATATAGACGAAGAACTGGTTAACAAGGTATTTCGGGCTGCCCATTCCATCAAAGGGGGGGCCGGCTTCATGGGCCTTGATAAGATCAAGGAACTCTCCCACAAGATGGAAAACATCCTGGGAATGATACGCAGCCTGGAGATTGTGCCAAACCCGGAGGTAGTGAACATATTGTTACTGGCCTTTGACCGCTTGAGGGACCTTATGAACAACGTGGACACAAGCAACGAGACGGACATCTCGGAACACGTGGTGGCCTTAGACGGGCTTACTGCTGTTTCATTGCCACAGGCTGAGAAAATGAGTGTATCCAACATGGTTGATATCCGCCTAGCTGACGGCAGCGTTGCCTTTACGGTAAGCGAATTCGATATCTCTCAGGCCAGAAAGACCGGGATGTTCGTATATCTGGTGGAATTCGATCTCATACACGATATACATAATAAAGGAAAAACACCGCTCGATGTTGCAAGAGAGATGCAGGAGAGCGGGAATATACTGGAAAGCAAAATTGATATCGCGGCAGTGGGCACCCTCGAGGATGACATATCGTCCCTTAACAGGCTTCCCGTTTTAGTCCTCTTTGCGACCATCATTGAAGACGACATTATAGCGGACGTTCTCGAGGTTGCCGGGGAACATATCCACATCGTAACTGATGACATGATTGCGGGTATGCCCTTATCCGGAGAATCAATGACTGAACCGGAACCCGAGAAGACCACGACGCAGGCAGGGCCGGAGTCTGAAGAGGGGCCTCCGGAGGCTGTGGATGAAGCGGACAATACGGCTATCCCTGCCCAGGAAGGAGCAACCTCTCAAATAACATCCAAAGCAACTAAGAAACCATTGCCCAAGGCAGAGGACAAACCTGGCAGAGAGATACTGCAGGATGCAATGGCCGACATGAAGATAAAGTCATCCAAGTCTGAAACCAGCATACGCGTGCACGTGAGCCTCCTCGATTCCCTCATGACCCTCGCCGGCGAGCTCGTGCTCAGCCGCAACCAGCTCCTCCAGACCGTCAGTGCCCGTGACCAACACGCCATGGAAGGGGTTGGTCAGAAGATAGACATGGTTACATCCGAGTTGCAGGAGGCGATCATGGCCACCCGAATGCAGCCCATAGGGAACGTCTTTAATAAATTCCCGCGGGTCGTGAGGGACATAGCAAAAAACCTTGAGAAAAAGGTAGACCTGATCATAGAAGGCAAAGAAGTGGAGATGGACAAGACCATAGTCGAGGCCATAAGCGATCCTCTTACACATCTGGTCAGGAACTCAGTAGACCACGGGATAGAACCGCCCGACGAGAGAATTCAGGCAGGCAAAGATCAGGAAGGGCGGGTTTTCCTCAAGGCATACCATGAGGCCGGTCAGGTAAATATCGAAATATCCGACGACGGCAGGGGGCTTGACGGGGACAAGCTTGCCGCATCGGCTCTGAAAAAAGGCCTGCTAACTGAAGAACAGGCCAAGACCATGTCTAAGAAGGAGAAGGTCAACTTGATCTTTATCCCCGGCTTTTCCACAGCAGAGAGTGTAACGGATGTATCCGGCCGCGGTGTGGGCATGGATGTGGTGAAAACAAATCTCGACAAGCTTGGAGGCGTAATAGACATCGATTCTCAACCCGGAAGGGGGACGACGATCCGGATAAAGCTCCCCCTTACCCTGGCAATCATCCCGAGCCAGATAATCTCCTGCGGCAAAGAGCGATATGCCATTCCCCAGGTGAACATAGATGAACTACTGCGAATTCTCCCGGACCAGATTAAGGATAGGATAGAAAGGGTGGGAGACGCCGAGGTTGTCAGACTGCGAGAGCAACTCCTTCCCCTCCTGAGTTTGGCTCAAGTGCTAGGGATAAAGCGTACGTACATCGATCCGGACACAGGAGAGGAAAGGGAGGACCGCAGAGAAAATATAGCAGACAGACGCTCCGCGTGTAGCTCCATATCACTGACTGATGTTGAAAGTGGACCTGTTGTAACCAACTTACAGCTCACAACCGATCACTCACAACTCACTCCCACCCAGCCACAGATCGCAACTCAGGATAATCGCCGTATTAATCGAGACAGGAGATACCATGCCGACAGCGCTGTCAATATGGTAGTAGTCTCCACAGGGATATTCAAATACGGGCTGATAGTCGACCATCTGTATGACTCAGAGGAGATCGTTGTCAAGCCCCTGGGTCGTCATCTCAAGCGCTGCAAGGGGTATGCCGGAGCAACCATAATGGGAGACGGACAGGTGGCGTTGATACTAGACGCGGCAGGTCTTGCCAGGATGGCTGAGCTGGCATCACTGGAACGAATCCATAGAGTGGCCGAGGCGGCCACTGACACCCGGAAGACATCGAAGTCCGGGGAAGAAGTCCAATCCCTGTTGCTATTTATGAACGGCCGGGAACAGTTTGCAGTTCCACTGGAGCTTGTGGAGCGTATCGAAAAGATCAAGGTAACCGATATTGAGCAGCTTGGCGGCAAGAGGGTTATCCAGTACCGCGGGGGGAGTCTTCCTCTCTTTAGCATAGATGAAGTGGCTGGTGTTAGCCCCCTGGAGGAGAAAGAGAACCTTCAAGGCATTGTCTTTAGAGTTGCCGGCAAGGAGGTTGGTCTTCTAACCACCGGTCCTGTTGACGCAATGGAGGTGTCTATTGACATAGATGATACCACCCTCAGGCAAACCGGGATCATGGGGTCTGCCATCATGGGAGGTCACACGACACTCATAGTGGATATCTTTGAGATGATAGAGACCTTAAACCCGGATTGGAGTGTGGAACGGGAAGTGGTTGAGGCTGAAGATGGTAATCGGGCAACGATCCTTCTCGTCGAGGATTCAAACTTTTTCCGCAACCAGGTGAAGAGATTTATGGAGGATGACGGTTTTAATGTTATGGAAGCAGAAGACGGGATCATCGCATGGGATTTCCTTGAGGCTTATGTTGATAAGATACGCATGGTAGTCACGGACATCGAGATGCCGAACCTTGATGGTTTCGGCCT
>JAUXHQ010000109.1 GCA_030621455.1 Deltaproteobacteria bacterium | reverse complement strand
ACTAATTTTTCCGAAAGTTATAAGAAGTGTAAACCGACAAATGAAGGATGCCGAGGTTGCTGCCACGGATTTCTCTGTTGGAGGTAGGAAATGAAGGAGGCAAAAAATATCAGGGTTTTGCTGGTTTGTGACGGCTTAGGTCACAGCACTGGTTACTATGTAGTGGCGAAGGGGTTGAGGGAAGCGGGTATAGAGGTAATCCTGGGGGGATATCAGATCCCTAAACAGATAGTGGAATCTGCCATCCAGGAGGACGCTGATTTGATAGGGTATCGAATCATGGATGGTGCGCCTGAAGTATTGGTACCGAGATTGGTGGGGTTATTGAAAGAAAAAGAAATGGAGGATACACCGATCATTGTGGGAGGGATCGTACCCCCGCCCACGATACCAAAACTGAAAGCGATTGGAATAAAAGAAGTGTTCCCACCTGGAAGCAAGATTTCGAATATTGCGGACTGCATTCGAGATTATACCCGTGCAGAAATCTGATTTATTGCAAACTGTGGGGTTTTTAAGAACGGAAACCATTGACTTTAACTGCAATTGCAGTTAAAATACACTCAATCCTTGGGTCTTACGCCCGACGGATCACACAGCCGTGCGGGCAGTGCTTCTATGGACACAAGAGAAACCCCAAATTCTTTTTCTGAAAGGTGATATTCACATCGCCGCAAAGGAATGTCCAAGGTTTGCGGTGAACAACTACGCTGGTAACCATATGAATGGAAAAGACTATTATCAGATTTTCGGTTTGAATGAAAAAGCGTCTGAGGAGGATATAAAGAAGGCTTACAGGAGGCTTGCCCTGAAGCACCATCCCGACAGAAACCCTGACGACAAGATAGGCGCGGCAGACCGATTCAAAGAGATAAGCGAGGCATACGGGGTATTGGTTGATGCGGAGAAGAGGAGGGAATACAACCTCTTTCGCAGGGTCGGCCCCCAGAATGCATTCAATCGTGGGGGGTTTAGGCATACCCGGGAGGACATCCTTAAAGATATCTTTAAAAACCCCAATGCGAGTGATATCTTTGGGGATCTGGGCAGAGAGTTTGAGCAACATGGCGTCAGGTTTGACGAAAGGTTCTTCAAAGAAATATTCTTTGGAAGGGGAGGCGTTTTCTTCGGAGGGATACACTATCGTGGTCCCATGAGGACTCATCAAAAGTCCGGGTCATGTGGACCCTTCGGAAACCTGTCCGGTAAGAGGCGCTGTAGGGTAAGGGCCGGGTTTGACGGGAGGGTGACGCAACAAAGGAGGCAACCGGAACGCGTTGAAGGTTTGCTTGCAAAGCTTACCCGCAAGGTTGGCAAGTACATTGCGGACAAGATGGTGGGGGAGAAAGAGGACCATAAGCTATCCGGGCTTGCTCGGAAGAAGGTTGATCTTCATCATAGCCTGTCCATTTCAGCCGAAGGGGCCATTTCCGGAACAGAGGTTACCATTTCCTACAAAAGAGGAAAGAAAAGGGAAAAACTTATGGTAAAGGTCCCTGCCGGAACTAAACCAGGGACTAGGTTGAGGCTCAAGGGAAAAGGGATGGAGGGTAGGGTGGGGGAATCCCCGGGAGATCTGTTTCTCAAGATAAATGTCAGGGATAAATAGCCTGAACGGTTATATACAGTTCGAGTGGGTAGAGAACGTATGAAATGAACAAGGTCTCCGAAGGGTTACTCGTAAGGCAACTGGAGGTAGGGAAATTAGCGGTTTTCTGTTACCTGGTGAGTGATAGAGAGAGTGGGGAAGGGCTTGTTATCGATCCCGGTGGCGATACGGCAAAGGTCCTGCACACTGCGAACGAAGACGGGGTTGACGTGAGGTTTGTAGTGAATACCCACTCTCATACGGATCATATATGTGGAAATGCCGATGTTATTAGGAAAACCGGGGCTAAGCTGGTTATTCATGAACTGGAGAGGAGGTCTCTCACGAGGGTTCACAAGCGACTCCTCAACCGGCTACTGGGCGGAAGACCATCTCCGAGACCGGACATACTGGTAAAAGATGGTGACACCATAAAGATAGGCAATTCGAGATTGGAGGTAATACACACACCCGGACATTCAAGAGGGGGGATCTGCCTTTACGGGGGCAACAATCTTTTTACCGGGGATACGCTATTCGTGGGAGGGATAGGGAGAACCGATCTGCCGGGCGGAGCCAGGAAGGCCCTCTTGAATTCAATAATAAGAAGACTTCTGGTGTTACCGGATGAGACAATAGTATGGCCCGGACACAACTATGGGGCTTCCTCTTCCTCGACGGTCCTGAAGGAAAAGTTTTCTAATCCTTTTCTTGCTGTCTGTGATTAGCTTTCAGGTATCAGTACACCTCTTTTTCGTCAAATACCTTGTCAGCAATGGTCACCAAGTCACCATCCCTGACTCTTCTGTAAAAACAGCTTCTGTATCCGGTGTGGCAGGCGGCCACTCTCTGTTCCACCTTGACCAGTATCGTATCCATATCACAGTCGACGAGGACATCCTTAACTTCTTGAGTATGACCCGATGTTTCACCTTTCACCCACATTTTTTCTCTCGATCGACTCCAGAAGTGCACCCTCCCGGATTCCAGTGTTCTCTTCAGTGTGTTCTCATTCATGTAACCGAGCATTAGGACCTCATCATTCTCATGATCTTGAATGATGGCCGGTATTAGCCCTTTCTCATCAAACCTTATCTCATCCATGAATCTCATCAATGTTCTTTACCCTTATTTCATCAGAAACCTCTACTTCACCACCTGTGATGACTCTGGCGAAGATACCCTCTTTCGGCATAACGCAGTCACCAGCCTGATAAAAGATGGCACATCTCGTATGGCAGGTTTTGCCGATCTGGGTTACTTCCAGCAAGGCCTCCTTCCCAATGGCGACTCTCGTTCCAACAGTTAGGTCCAACAAGTCGATCCCTCGGGTAGTAATGTTCTCGGCAAAGTCCCCAGGCCCGACATTCAGGCCCTTATTCTTCATCTTTTGTATACTCTCCATCGCCAGCAAGCTCACCTGGCGGTGCCAGTCACCGGCGTGGGCGTCACCGTCCAGGCCATTGCCCTCAATGAGTCTGCCCCTCCCTACATCTTTCTTCCTAACACCTTTGTCCCTGCTGATACATACAGCGGAAACCTCTCCCTTTGTCGCAACCGTTTCCATGGGTTAACCCTGGTTTCGTAACCGATCAGTAGACCTTCGATTCATTGTCTTAAACAACCTTTGCCTGTCTCACCCCTTACAGAAAAAATCAACGCCTTGACCGCTTATCCGATAGTTGTTTTGCCCTCTTCGATAAAACAGTGGGCACATTTTTGCTCTTGGCCAAGAAGCTCAAGTCTCTCGCCCTCAGGCTTGTCAGGAGCTTCAAAGATATATCCAACGGGGTTTTAGGGTTGTTCGCCAGCCCGAGCTTTGTCTTGTACTTATTCATCCATTCCCTTTTCTGGGATATAATCCTTAGGAGTTCACCGTCTACGTTTGTCGATCGTGCGATCTGCTGGACCTCGCTTTCCGAAATCTTTGGGCTCTTTATCACGGCAGTCGTCACCAATTTATTGGAATCCCTCAGCAAGAGGCCCCTTGCCTCCTTGTCCCCTTTGAGTGCCAGTTGGATTTTTTCCGGAACAGACATTGTCTGAACCCTTTGATACAAGCTGCGGACCTTTCTCTGTTCCGTCCTGCCTTCCCCGGTTCCCCCTTCTTCCCTGACTACCGGCTTTTCACCGACACCTTCCGGGACTTGGGGGCCGGTAACAACATTATTCTCTTCGATTGTGTCTTTTTCTTTGTCATACGCTTCGTTCATCTTCCGGTGACCATCACTCTTCCTTGGAGGCTTCGACAATCTTCTCACTGATTTGAGCAGGAACCTCCTCATAATGAGAAAACTCCGAGGAAAAGGTTCCTCTATCTCCAGTCATTGAACTCAGGTCAGCGGAATACTGTAGAATCTCCGCCATGGGGACCTGGGCCTTTATTAATTTTTCATCCATACCGAGGACTTTGCCTCTCCGGCTATTGATGTCTCCGATAATATCACCCATATATTCATCTGGAACCGTAACATCCATATTCATGATGGGTTCCAATAGAACCGGGTTAGCCTCCAATATCCCTTTCTTGAAAGCCATTGAGCCGGCTATCTTAAAGGCCATCTCAGAGGAATCAACAGAGTGGAAAGAACCAAAAACCAACGAAGCCCTGAAATCTACCACGGGATATCCTGCAAGAACACCCTGTTCAATAGACTCAACGATTCCTTTTTCCACAGCCGGGATATACTGTCTGGGGATTACGCCTCCCACGATCTTGTCAACAAAATCAAAACCTTCCCCTTTCGCAAGGGGCTCCAATTCCAGCCATGCGTCTCCGTATTGTCCTCTTCCTCCCGACTGTTTCTTGTATTTTCCTTGAATCTTAACCTTCCCCCGGATTGTTTCTTTATAAGGGACCTTAGGTAATTTGAGTTCCACCTCAGCGCCGAATTTCCGCTTCAATTTCTCCAAGGTGACATCAAGGTGGACCTGGCCCATCCCCGACAGTATGAACTCTTTCGTCTGTTCATCTCGATGGATCGTAAGTGTAGGGTCCTCTTCCACCAGCTTGTTCAATGATGCGATGGCCTTTTCCTCGTCCCCCTTGGATTTTGGTTCAACGGCAAAGGAAACTATTGGCGCCGGAGAGGTAAAGCCCTCAAAGACGATGGGGGCATTTTCATCGCACAGACTGTCTCCCGTTGTAGTCTCTTTTAGCTTTGCCACAGCCACCAACTCGCCCGCACCTGCTTCTGTCAGGGATTTTTGCCCCTTACCCTCCATCCGGAAGATCTGTCCAACCCTTTCCTTAACTTGCTTGGACGAATTGTACATCGTTGAATCAGAATTGAGGACACCGGAATATATGCGGAACAAAGTGAGCTTCCCCGTAAACGGGTCGGCTATTGTCTTGAAAACAAAGGCTGAAAAGGGCTCCTCCTCATCCGCTCTCCGCACCTCTTCTTCCTTGGTAACAGGATTTGTTCCTTTATGTTCTCCCATCTCCGTCGGAGAAGGAAAACATTGAACAATCTTATCCATGAGGGGTTGAATCCCGATGTTTTTCAAGGCCGACCCATAGAGCACAGGGACGAAGTCCATATTGAATGTCCCTCTCTTTAACCCTTCATATAGATCTTCAGCGCTCAAGTCCTCTCCTTCCAGGTATTTCTCCAATAATTCATCAGATGTCTCTGCGATGTCCTCCACCATCTTCCCTCTCAACTCGGAAGCCTCCTCCTTAAGATCTTCGGGTATTTCTTCCTCAGTATACGATCCACTCTCTTCATCCTCATAGATCAGGGCCTTCATAT
Organism: Deltaproteobacteria bacterium; assembly: GCA_030621455.1. Taxonomy (GTDB): domain Bacteria; phylum Desulfobacterota; class UBA8473; order UBA8473; family UBA8473; genus JAUXHQ01. The sequence goes on along the minus strand of JAUXHQ010000109.1, from coordinate 1,395 downwards.
TAATAAGATCTACTACACCCCTGAAGGCGTCTTCAGCCCCTATGGGCATTTGAATGGCCACGGCTTTTTTGCCGAGTATCTTGTCGATATCGTCAATGATATTGGAAGAGGACGAACTCTCCCTGTCCATCTTATTGATGAAGACCAACCTGGGAAGTCCCAAGTCATCGCAGTATTGCCAACCCCTTTCAGTCTGCACGCGGATACCCGAGTTTGCATCGATAACGACCACAGCTCCGTCCAACACGGACAAAGAACTCCTGGCATCGTTACTGAAATTGCCGTCCCCAGGGGTATCTACTATATTCACCTTCTGTTTTTCCCAATCAAAATGGTGAAAAGATGAGCTGATAGTGATATTCCTCTTTATCTCCTCAGGTTCATAATCCAATACGGAAGTGCCGTTGTCAACCTTTCCCAGGCGCTCCGTCATCTTTGCATTGAAAAGCATCCCTTCCGCCAGAGAGGTCTTTCCTGCGCCGCCATGGGAAATGATGCCAACATTTCTCAGTTTCGTAATGTCGAGTTTTTTCATGAGATCTCCTTTTAAAGACGCTGGTATATGCTATCAATAAGCGTGTTATTCTATGTTAACCGATCGCGAAAAGTCAAGCAAAATGTCCGACATCCGACAATTACGATCATGGGATTCCCTTCACAATCCGACATTTGGCGTCTCCAACTTTGACCGTCTTACATCTCCGATCATGCGTAAAGAAAAATCCCATCCGTTTAAAAATCAATTGCATTTTTGGTCTTACTAACATATCTTTGTGACATTTCTTTCTTGGCTTCGTAAAAGAACCCAAACCTTACTCGTCATAATCATAACTGCCGTTGAGGCCTGGCCGGATCTCATTATGATAATGGAAAAGACAAATCTGCTGCGAAGATGGTCGGCGCAGCTTTACAAAGAACACGGAGATATCTGCTGGAGCCATAATATCAAGATATCGGTGCCTGTAATAGAGGTTGTGGACACAAAGACATTTTGGGGAATCTGGTACCCGGAGTTTGGATCAGGCAGAATAAAAATCTCTTCAAAGCTTATCGAAGATCATTCCTGGGATGTTGTTATAAATGTTCTAAAACATGAAATGGCGCATCAAATAGTTACAGAGCTTTTTAATAGCAGTGATGGCCATGGTGAACACTTTAAGACTGCGTGCAGGATGCTTGGCCTTAGCAATGAGTTTTCCAGATCGCAGGGTGACTTGCCCAGAACAATTGAAGACGCAAAACAGGACACGCTCGATCCTGAAGCTGGAAAGATAGCTGGAAAGGTCAAAAAACTGCTCTCCCTTGCTCAGTCTAAAAACGAACATGAGTCATCACTTGCGATGCAGAAGGCAAAAGAATTTATCAACAAATACAACCTTGAAAGGACCGATATTA
>JAUXHQ010000249.1 GCA_030621455.1 Deltaproteobacteria bacterium | reverse complement strand
GGGCCGACGCTTCGCTTTCGGCCCTATCGGGGGCAGGTGAGGAGCATTGATAAATGAGGAATATAGGGGACGTATGGTGGCTAAGTCCAACATGGTTTTATTCATCATCCCGCTACTCGCTACTGATCAAATGACCCCTACCCTACACTCGGCTACTCCTAAAACTCCAACTTCTCTCTTTACAAAAGGCGGGACAATGGATAAAACCCTATACGTTCGCCCATAGTATGGTTTTGACATTCGATAAGGTTGATGTTACTTTTTTAAACAAAAACAAAAGGAGTTTATATCATGCAGAACCCTTTCGAAATACGACATCTTTCCAGAGAAGATAAGCTTAGAGTAATGGAGGCTATTTGGGAAGACTTATCAAAAGAAGGTGAGAAGGTAGAATCCCCCAACTGGCATCAGGAAGCTCTTCAGGAAACGGAGCAACGGCTAAACTTGGGAGAGGAAAAGATGGTTGACTGGCCTACCGCAAAAAAGGAACTCCGGGAACGATTCGAATGAAAATCAAAATACTTTCTTCTGCACTTGAAGATTTATATGAGGGGAGATTGTTCTACGAGAAACAAGGAGAAGGACTGGGAGAGTATTTCTTTGATTCTCTGTTTTCCGACATTGATTCGCTGGTACTTTATGGTGGAATCCACGCAAAGGTTTACGGTTATCATCGCATGTTATCCAAGAGATTTCCTTACGCTATCTACTACAAAATTGAAGGGGAAGCTCGAGTTCTGGTGTATAGAGTACTTGATTTGCGTCGTGATCCTAAGAAGATCAGGCAGTTATTGAAGACTGGGCGAACAAATCGGTGAAGAGGGACCGGGCTTTTCGAGCGGCTTTTTCAACTGGATTTTTTAGTCAAGGTAGAATTAGGGGGACGTCCGGAAAGCACCGGGATAAACCGGCATAGTCAGCTTTTATCGATTAGCTTTTAGCCTATAAAATTAGTGAGGTGTACAAAAATGCATCAGTTAATCGCTAACAGCTTATCACCTGATCTTCACCATGAGAAAACTAGGTTAAACCATTCTCAGTACTGGGACAGAACACTTTCCGTTCAGGCACTAAATAAAATGATAGTCCTCAATAAGACGCCATTGAAAAGTGGCTTGTGGTATGAATTGAGGAGTATTGGCTTTGCAAGACTACGTGCAATGGGAGTGCGGCATTTAGCCCTTTTAGACACTGGGTTCCAATAACTTTACTCATCGGACTAAAAATTCACAGAGCCTTTTAAGCTAAAATAAACTTGGTATCGTTCATCATCCTCATCATCCCTGTCGTCACGATCTCTTAACCGGTCGGGTGCGTAAAGAGCCCCTAAACCGGGCGCTATCCGCATGAAACGGAGAAGCTTAAAAGAAAAGTTCAGTTCCAGCCCCATGGAATCGAGCCATCCGCGATCGTCACCTTCACCCTCATCATCCCAGGTTCTCCCCCTTTCATAGAACACCTCAGCAAAAAGCTGGTTGAGGTAAAAAGGCGCGGACCCTCCGGCCCCTTTAGACATATTCACTATCGGAAATCGATAGGCCAAAGTCCCTTTGGCAACCCGATCCCCGGTCTGAAAGTTTTCATCATATCCTCGAAGGGTAATTGATCGGGGTATGCCCAACGATGCAAACGACAAAGGGCTCGCAAAGCCGCCTAACCCGAAGAGTCCCTGGGCTGTCCGGTCTCCGTGCCCGAACCCGTAAGAACCGGAAAGCTTGAGCACATGATTCTTCACCCATGGGTTGGAGATATACTCATTCCATTCTCCCAGGGTGCGGGTTCCGGAGAGGCTCCCTCCCAATCCGGGATCTGTTTTTTCTGTGGTCGCGCTAATTAAGCGACCGTCCTCGACCGAATTGCTCCGCTTGAATGCGGTTCCGTCAAAATAGGTTAACCGCGCCCAGACCGCGCCCTCATCCTCTTCGCTCAGGTTCTTTGTGGTTATTGTCCTCCCCCGGTAGTCATCTCCGCTCTCTTTTATGAAGTCCCGCTCCTGAAATTGATAACCCACCTGAATAGAAACGGAACGATCCCACCTCACTAGAGGAATTTCTACGGCAGCTCCAATAGTTCTGACCTCTTCGGCATAATCGTGGCGCGCTCCCCCTGGTTCCCTGACAAGATCCGGATAGACCTCCTGATCTTGACTGGCATACAGGCGGAACGTCGGGTAGAATCCTTTGTATGCGTACTGAACAGACGCGAGTGGAGTTTCGTATTCGGATTCAACACCTGCCAGAAGTCGAAAATTCTGGTACCCGGTAGGGTCGGAGCAAACAACCCCAAGCCCTCCCTCTATACCGGAGTAACTGGCTGTCAGCCATGGACCCCAATAATCGAACCGGATATTCTTGAAGGAGGAGTAAGTTTGCGGCTCGGTATCCGTCTCCGATGTAGTTACGTCGGTTTCAGTCTGTTTTACCTCTCGCATTTTCCCCTTCCAGGCGGTGTGGATGCAAGGAAGTTGCTCGCCGGCCAGCGCATGAGGGTTATAGGGAATAACGGAGAGATAGTATCCTTTACTGTCATAGGCCACGGCTGCTATCTCCTTGCCGTCAGACGAAAAGTCGGGTGAGAATACTCCTCCTGTTACGTGTGTCAGCGGGGTTGGGTTTCCTGTGCCGTCCGCCGGGATTTCATACAGGTTGTAAACACCGTTCTCATCGCTGCTGAAGACGATGCTTTCCCCGTCAGGATGCCATGTGGGGAAGAGAACCTGGCGCCGACTCTCCAGGATGACGTGATCGGTTCCCTGTTCCGGGTCAAAGACAATGAGTGAAAAACCATCTTCGTCTCCACTGACATAGGATATACTGTCGCCATACGGTGCGTACCGTGGAGAGCTGAAATTTTGCTGCAAGAGGCTGGACGCCAATACCTTCTCTACCTTTTCCTCTCCGGCCATCGCAAGGGGGACCTCCACTAAAAAACTCTTGCCGGCCCGCATGCTGACGGCAACCATGTTCTGGCCATCGGGGGAGATATCGATCGCCCGATACCGCCCCCTATCCGTAATCAAGGTATCTGTATGATTTTTAGTATCCAAACGCCTCACCTCATAGAGATAATTATCCTTATGTTGTACCTCAAGACGTGTGTAGTAGAGATATCGATTGTCAGGCGAAGCACATAGGCTTCCAAAGGCTGCGGTAGTTCGCGCGCAGGCTATCTTCTGCGTTTTCTTTTCTTCGGGAATATAGACGTAGAGGCTGTCTCGTGAATCCTCCTCCCGTGCGCTAAAGTAGATCTTGTTCCCGGCAAAGACAGGCTGGTATACGATGATTTCCGGCTTTGTGAGTCTCGGAACCTTCGTCAGTGCGAGTTTTGTGAGTTCTTCTATGTTTTTACGTTGGAACTCTCTCTCGTGCCAAAGCATTTCCCAAACAAGACTTCCAAATCTTTTGCCTGTCAACTGCCGGGAACGACTGTCAAAGTTGAACAT
>JAUXHQ010000010.1 GCA_030621455.1 Deltaproteobacteria bacterium | reverse complement strand
CCTTTCAGTAATCCCAACCTGATCTCCTCAAAAACCTTGGCCTTGAGGGCAAGCGTCTCTTTTTCCTTGGTGCTTTCATTGAGATCATCAACAGCCAAACCGACCACCGCTTCTTTTTCCTTCTGTAGTACAAAAAGCAAGTCTTGATAGAGTGTCGTTTCCTCATCCAGTGCCATCAAAAGATCTTCTAATAATGAGTCCATATGGTTCCCCAACTATTCCCCACAAGGTTGAACAGCTTTCATAAGAATTGAAAAGTACACTTTATTTTACTACCCCAGGTTTTAGTGTTCCAATTTCAAACATTTCGACCTGTGCAGTTGAGCAGGCTTGGCGAGTTTAGAATCATTAAAGGGAGGGCTATTGGTCAACCCCTACAGGATCTCGTCCAGTAGAGACTCTCTTATCATCTTTCTTGCAACCTCTTCCCCCGTGACATCATAAGTGCCATCTTCAATGGATTGCTTGAGTTGAGCAACCTTCTCCACTCGTATATCAGAAACACTGTCCAGTACCTTTTTTACTTTCTGTATGTCCCGTGCTTTTTCGGAAAGCTGAACCCTCTCCTCCCCTGAGGGAGCTTGTTTAACGGGTTCCTTGGACCCGGCACCCACCTTTCCGCTGTTATTGACATTTCGCATATAGGCATTCAGATCTACAATATGGTTTTTGTCCGATATCTTCATTGTTTAACCTCCTGTTACGTCGGGGAGTCATACTTGTCGTCACTACTATTATCGTCATAAGACAAACACAACTTTAGTCTTCCATTGTAATCAGAACTTTTTGCGACCTGTGCAATTATTCAACCCCAGTGTCTTGAAGTGTCTCTGATGAATAGGTGAACAGCATTGCGTTAAGCGCCGGCAAGCGGTAAACCTGACCAACTGCACAAGTCGAAATTTTGAAGCTTATTTATTAGCTATAAATTCGTTCCTTTCTCAAGCTGGCTGAGAAGCAAAGAAGAGAGACCGATACCTCCACGTTCGGCCATCTTCCTTGCCAGCTCCTGATCGAGCATTGAGGTATACACTTCTTCAACCATTCCACCATTCAACAGACCTGATTCCGGAATTGTATCCCGCATTGTCTTCATAATAAAAGAGATGAAAATAGATTCAAACTCTGCGCAGGCTTCTCTGATATCCTTGGAATCATTTTTTCCCGAACCCATCTTTATGCTGTCTTCGAGATTTTCTAATTTCTGCACCCTGTTCGTTATGTTTATGGTCTGCCAGGGGACACTTGTTAGAGGAACCATATATCTCTCCTATTTATCCTTAAATGATTTCCAATACTGCATGAAGGGCACCGGCTGCCTTTATGGCCTGTAATATCGCAATCAAATCCCTGGGAGAAACACCTATTGCATTCAGGGCCTTGACTACGTCTCCTATCTTTGCACCGGAAGGCATCACCATGAGCTTTGCCTTTTCCTCTGTAACAGTGATATCAGATTCGCGGGTGACTGTCGTCTCACCCTGGGAAAACGGTAATGGCTGAGATACATCCTGTCTCTCTTTCACCTCGATACTTAAATTCCCATGAGCGACAGCAATGGTTGAAATCCTTACATTCTCTCCCATTACGACCGTCCCGGTACGCTCATCGAGAATTATTTTTGCCAATGTATCCGGAACAATGTCCAAATTTTCAATTGAAGCCACCAGCGCAACAACCCTGTCCTGAAATCTGTGGGGAACCCTCAGCCTGATTGTCCTGGCATCCAAAGATTCGGTAACATTCTCTCCCAGCCTGTTATCGATTGCCTGCTTCAAACGAGAAACAGTGGTAAAATCCGGATTGCGCAAGGTTATCAAGAGGCTATCCTTTTGACTGAAATGCGATGGAACCTCTCTCTCTATGAGTGCCCCTGCTATCACCCGCCCGACTGTGGGATGATTCTTTTGGACTCCCCCGCCTGAAGCTCCCGACACAGAAAAACCCCCTACTGAAATAGGCCCCTGGGCAACAGCATATATCTTTCCATCAGAAGCCCTGAGGGGGGTTAAGACCAAGGTGCCTCCGTGCAGGCTCTTAGCATCTCCCATAGAAGACACCAAAACATCGATCCTATTCCCGGCCCTGGCAAAGGAAGGCAGGTTAGCGGTAATTACCGCTGCCGCAACGTTCTTAACCTTGATTTTGTCAGAATTGACGGCTATGCCCAACCTCTCCAACATGTTAGCCAGGCTCTGAACAGTGAACTGCGTGTTTGTTTTGTCACCAGTACCATCTAAGCCCACCACTAAACCATATCCGATTAACTGGTTTGAACGAACCCCTCCCAGATCAGCAATATCCTTTAGCCTTACAGCCTGTATAGGGTTCGTATGGCAGCAGACTATCCCGAATAAGACTGCAATGAAGATGTGGAACTTGAAACGTGTTTTTCCCATCTTTGAGTTCCCCTGTTTAGGCAATTACTGCCTATACCCCGGACTGGCAGGTCCCGGATAAATCTTTGCTGAAGCTTACCAAAGGGCAACGACCTGTAACAAAACATCAAAACGGCCAAACCAGGTCGAGACCTCTCGCAAACCACCCAGGGCTCTGCCTGTCGCTGAGCACCCCTTTGCCTGTATATTCAATCCTGGCATCTGCTATATGTATGGACAGTACAGTGTTATCGGCAGATATATCCTTAGGCCGCACCAACCCGCTGATGTTTACTATCTGCTCTTCATTATTAATGGTTACTTCCTTCCTACCCCTTATTACAAGAATTCCGTTGGGCAGGACTTTGATTACCCTGGCCGTAATACTCGCCACCAGGCTCCCTTTTCTAGCGGTTTTACCGGAACCGTCAAAGGTATTGTCTGTCTCTGCTCCGATGGTGGGGCTGAAGCCGTTGCCACCTCCCCATAAATTATCCAGTCCAAAATCCAAAGGTGAACCAAAAAAGCCGGTGAGTTTTGCGGAAATGCCCGACTTCTTCTTGGTATTAGTAGTTGCCTCTCCGGAAGCACGGTCATTCTCAACTACACTGACCGTAATAATATCATTAACCCTTCTTGCCTTATAATCCATGAATAGAACGCTATGGGCGTTCTCTTCCGCCCAGAGAGATCCTTCATGTTTTTCCTGATATTCTGTCTGAGTAAAGTCATACTGGTAATCATCAACATCTACCCTTGTAGGTCTGACATTCCTTGAGCAAGAAAGGGTCATGGCCAAAAATAAGATCATGAATAAGACGGAATTTGGTCGGTACAGGCGCCTGCATGTCATGTCTATCCTCCTAGAATTCCACCTTCACTGTGTTTGGATCCAAGACCGTGCCGTATACTTCCTTCCTGGACATAATATTCAAAACCTTGACTGTGTCTCCCTTAAGTCCTTTTTTTCTGACTTCTCCCCGCGCAGTGACCTTTAGAACCGGTGTCTCGAAAAGGATGGTTACCAAGTCACCCCGTTTGACCACAGGGGGTAGATCCAGCATATGGGCTGTCATAACCATATTGGTATCAATAGACCTCTTCGTTCTTTTGCCTATTACGTCTTCAAGTCTGTTAATCACATTCTTTGACAGATTGGCCAGGTTTCTCCTTACCAAGCTGACATCTTCCCTGGATACAATCCTAAACCTTTCAAGCGGTCTGGATGAGACTACCACCTCGGTAAATACTTCAACTTCCACAGTCACCCAGATCTTCTTTTGAAACTTTTGGTTCACCCTGAATATGACAGGTATTGATGTCCGACCCACAAAATTCCAATGTTTCAAGGGGACCACTTCATAGACAAGATCCCCTTTGGGAAGAACAACGTCAGAAGGCACGTTAACCCTCTTGATCCTCACGGACTCTCTGTCCCATGGAATTCTATCGTTTATGTAGTCAACCACAACCTTCCTGATCTCAGCCTTCCGGATTTTTAGGTAATCCCTCGACACTTTTATCCTTTCCGGACACCGGACACTCACTCTTGAAAGATCAACCTTGTTCTGTCTCAAACGAACATTTATGTATTCTTGATCAATGTGACGAGATTTGCCGGGCAGTGGCGACCTTCCAATCACAATGGATTTCAACATTTGGTTAACAGAGGGGTCATCTCCCCTTATGTCCGAGATACTACCTAAACGAATCATCTCTTCCTTGACAGCGGAGTTCTCATGTACTGTTATGGTGGTCATATCTGCAATTGCGTTAGATGCTAACCAAGATGAAGCAAGCAGACACAGCAAGACCTTCCGTATCCCAAAACATCTCATTTCCACGCCCCCCCTTATCGCGCTATGTTATTTGCCGTCTGTAGCATTTGATCTGCAGTCTGTATCGCTTTTGAGTTCACCTCATATGCCCTCTGCCCGGCAATCATATTTACCATCTCCTCCACGACACTCACATTGGACATCTCCAGATATCCCTGGCTAATAGTCCCAAACCCGATTGATCCGGGAGTTCCGGTGGTAGCTTCGCCCGATGCGGTAGTGGGAAGGTAAAGATTCCTCCCTATACTGTTTAACCCGGCCTGATTAATAAATTTTGCCAGCTCAATGGTCCCTGTTTCTGTGGCATCACTCTGACCTGCTTCAAGAACTGACACGATTCCATCAGTACCAACGGTTATATTCAGTGTATCCGAGGGGATAGTTATCTCCGGCTCAATAGTATAACCGTCAGATGTAACCACACGTCCTTCACTATCGAGTTTAAAAGACCCTGCCCGGGTATAGGCAACTTCTCCATTGGGCTGCAGCACCTGGAAAAACCCATTTCCGTCAATCGCCAAATCCAGTTCATTCTGTGTTTGCTGGTAATCCCCCTGGATGAAGATCTTTTGAATAGCCACTGGTCGGCTTCCCTGTCCGAGCTGCATACCGGTGGGAATCTCCGTGCTGTTTGAAGATGCCATTCCTGCGAGTTTAAGGTTCTGGTACAAAAGATCTTGGAAATCAGGCCGACTCCTCTTAAAACCGGCAGTATTGACATTGGCCAGATTATTTGAGATCACATCAACATTGAGTTGTTGGGCTTGCATCCCTGAAGCAGCAATCCACATTGCACGGATCATTTCAACCCCCTTACGTTCATTGTATAGGAAATCCCATTTTTTAGTCGATTATATCAATTAGTTCCTGACTATGTGTGCCAGCCGCTCACAGCTCGCCCGAAAGGGCGCTAACTAGTTTCCATCCGGAAATTGTACTTTTCTCTCCGAGACGCAGGCCGGAATCTCGGAACCTACCTGTGCGTCATAGCATGCAGACAGGTCAGTCTGCGGGACTGTCCATCGTCTCTGGTTGCCGGGTTACGTCAGCTTACCGAGCTCAGTGACCGCCTTATGGTCCGCAGCGCCAAAGGCTGTCTGAATCACCTTCTGATGTGCCTGGTAGGTCCTGTTCACTTCTATCATCCTAACCATTTCTCTGACAATATTTACGTTTGACTGTTCTAGGAACCCCTGTTGTACCTGTACATCAACGGCCGTTTTTTCAACATCCGGCGAAGTCGTCAGTCCAAACAGACAACCCCCAACCTTCCTTAAAGGATAAGGCTTGGGAAAATCCACTATCCTTAGCCTGTCCAGCTCATTCCCATCAACGGCAATGGTACCGTCGGGGCTAATAGAAATATCCTTTCCTTCCCCTATTGTGATTACCCCGTTTTCCCCTAGAACGGGGAACCCTTCTTTGGTAACCAACTCCCCCTCCGGACTGAGGGTAAAACTACCATTCCTGGTGTACATCATGCCTTCAGTGCCCTCGACTGAAAAGAAACCATTGCCAAGTATCGCTAGGTCGAGGGTGTTTCCTGTCTCTTTTGGAATACCAGGAGAGAAGTCTGTTTTTATGCCGCTGAATGCCAGCAGCGTCCCATTCAACTTATACATGGATTGAGCGAGTGGGTTCTGAGAAATCAGTCCCATGGATGGAATTTCCGGGCCTGATTCTAGAGAATTTGCCAACATCGCCTCGAAGACAGGCCTATCTTCCTTGAAACCTGTAGTGTTAACATTCGCCAGGTTATTGGCCAAAATGTCCAAACATCGTTCCTGAATCAAAGCCCCTGATAAGGGTATATAAATACCTCCGCTCAAGCCAGCACCTCCCTTTAGTATAATAGATATAGGTAATCGATCTGTTGTGCAGTTATAATAAACCTATGATTTGCTTACAGCAAAAAATATGCCAAACCCTATTAGCTGGTGGTCTGACGGATCCATCAGCCAGTAAAGCATTGAACTTATGGATTTAACAACCATCCGCTGTTAGCTGGAGGGGATTTGTGAACCTGAAACGGCAAAGGAATATTTTACCCTGATGGGTATTTTCTGCCCGGCAAGATAGATCATTGCCAGTCCTTGTGAGACCCTGTCTCCGGACCAGTACCGGGCTATTTCCTTTCTCCCCATCGGCCTTTGAGAGAATAGACGAAGGCCAATATCTCAGCTACGACATGATATACTTGGGGAGGAATCTCTTCATCGAGATTAAGCATGGAAAGCAGATCTACCAACTCCGGATCGTCTCTCACTGGGATGTTATTCTTACGCGCAATCTCAATAATCTTCTCGGCAACAACCCCTCTGCCTTTCGCAGTTAATTTAGGACTGGCATCTTCAGACGGGCTATACTTCAGGGCAACGGCTTTCCTTGTGGAACGCCTCTCCTTTTCCTTCAATCTAAATCTCCTGGATCCCTATACTTTGACATCAACAAACTTGAAAGATTCGGAGGCAAAATTCTCCCCAAAACTCACTTTGACCTGGGAGGGATCTTCCAAAACCACACAATCGATTCTTTCCACAATATAATCCAAGGCAGACAACCTATCTTCAAGGCCTGGCAAGAATACATTGATAAATCGAGCAACATCATTGTCCTCTACTGCGATCCGACACCAGACGTGTCTCTTCTTGATATTCGTATCGATCTTGATACTACCCAACCCCTCCAAACTCAATAGAAACACGAGGTTGAAATCCTTCTTTTCGGCGCTGACCGTTCTCCCCCTTCGGTTACAGTAAATATACAACTCCGCACTATTAATCCCATCTTGAAATGCCAAAGGTATCTGTATATAGAGATAATCGCCCTCTTTCTTCCTCACACAATTAGTAAGTTGATTCAGTTCAATGTTATCAACAAGTTCCCTCACTGTCTTTAATAAAAGACCTGCCCTCTCTCCGGACAACCCGTCTTCGCCCCTAACCATATGGTTAAAGCCCTCTGTCAGATATGGATATTTGGAGATCTTTAGGAGTAGCCCTTTAAGGTCACTATTGATTTCAGCCTTAAGAGACTGGGGCGCCAGGCTTTTCATTAGAAGACGTTTCAGTTTACTCTCGTAAAGCAGTCCGGATTGGGTGAGGAAGTTGGACAGGTACTCTGGCTTGAACATCTTTCCTTCATCAAATATGATGTTGGAGAGGACCGTTTCAAGATTCCGATAGAGGGTCTTATCAAAGGAAAGTTGTCTCGCCGACCATTCTTCACCAAGGATTCTCTGTAGTGTTTCTATAGCCTTTCCCAGTGGAACATAGTTGGATAGATACCTCTTGAGAAGGGAGGTGCATTTGTCAGTTGGACAGGAGCTGTGAGAAAGCAAGTTCAATTCGACTTTGGGCCTCAACTGGGCCACTTTTACCACTATGTCGGTTCCTGGAGACAGAGAGTTTCCAGCTTCCGCAAAAACCTCTGTTCCATTGAGATTGACCACGACTTTCCGGTTTCCCAGAGACTCCAAAATCCTGCCTTCTAATATCTCCCCAAGATGCAACCGGGAGACAAACCCTGTCTCCCGGTCAGAGGGTATATTTATCTTAAAGCAATCTCCGGTCAACTCTCCAATAGAATTCAAGCTACCGCATCCTCAATACTTCATTCTTTCCGTAGATCAAGTATAAGTCCCACCTCTCCTTTTGACAATTTTACTCTTTCTGAAATCTCATCCGCACTTAACCCATCATTTGCCAACTTCAAAGCCTGCTGATACTTGTCATGACTCTCCTCACTCTTGGGAAGCGTCTCGCTAATTGTTTTCTGAAGCTTCGACACCAACTCGTCGCCCTCTTCAATTAATCGATCTATTTGTCCCTCTTTTGATTCCAATTTCTCGAACATCTCCCCAAGGACCCTCTTGCTTTCCGATATCATTTGGCCCAGTGAATCGGAAAGGGCTTCCAGCTTCTCTTCGTTCATCTCCCCTGAGGGCTCTCCCCCTAGTCTGTTCCTGTCCCTAATCAGATAAAAATATATAATGAACAAAAGGATAATATCAATGGCTATTTGTAAGAAAATCCAAAACTCCATCTAGATAATATGGTAGGGTTTCCCCCGCATCTCCCACAGTCTATAGGTTTTCAGATCGAACAAATCTGACCTAAATTTGAGCGCCAACTTGAGGAAGTTATTTCGGCCTCGCCCCTTATCAAACAAGGATATCAACAATTTTACCCTGATCAACCTCAGGAGGCCTTTCCGTGGCTTCTAACAAATCACCCTCTCTATGGAAAGCCTTTGCTCTTTTTTGTCCCTTCCTCTTCTTTCTACGTTTATCCTCGTCCCTTATCTCTGTCTCCTTGGTTTCTTGAGATTCCTTCACCTCACTTCTATTTCGGGCATCTTCTTCCTTCAACTGTGTTGCGAAATGTCTGTGCCCCATACCAGGCTGCTGCTGTTCTACGCTCTGGATCTTCTCCACAGATGAGATTTGGGAAATAATTTGTTGCATGTCCACAGCTCTAAGCACAAAAATCGCCCCCTTCGGTGCCCCCCGGTTACCAAACATCCTCCGGTATCGAGTAATCCGTGTCCAGGTCTTCCCTTCTCTTATTATCGGCAATACAACAGCGAACCTTGAAGGAAATTCAAACTAACCAGTCTATGAACCGCCCCTTCAACTCTTCCTTAACTATCAATACACCCCTCTTATTATAATAGACCTCTCCTCTCCCAGGACCATTCCCGAAATCGGAAATGGTTTTAAATCTGTTATCGTTAGGAGACTTTGCCTGTTGCCACACACCTTCTGAAAAGTCAAGAGAGATTACCCCGGAGCGCCCCGGTTCTATCCTTCCCCTTTCTCTATTGAAGGTGTCATCGAAGGCAGCGCTGACATGGGAATCATTTATCCCTGAATCTCTATCCCCTGATATCTTCAATTCAGGGGCATCTGATATCCTAAACGATGAATCTGGTATGTTCATTTTCCTCCTCACAGGAGAAAACGTTTATTTTTAACTAACTATCACTTTTCCTGTGAGAATTGTCAATTGTTTTCCCTTAGAGGCAAGGCAGAGAGGCAGGCCTTGTGCCTTCTGTATTACCTCCTTTGGAAACTGTATCAATAACGGTCTTCAGGTGGTCAAGCAGCATCGAGGATCTCTCTTATGCCTTGGTACAGATGCTCCATGTCAAAAGGCTTTTGTAGAAATCCGTTACAACCTCGTTCCAATATCTTAGCCGCCAGGCCGTCTAGGCTGTACCCACTCGAAAGGAGAACCCTTATATCCGGATCGATCTCCCTCATCCTGTCATAGGTTTCTCCACCGCTCATCCCCGGCATAATCATATCGAGGACAACTATGTCAATCCCCTCCTTGTTCCTCTTATAGATTTCTATTGCTTCTTTCCCGCTCTTTGCAGATAAGACCTTATAGTCCATGGCCTCCAATAGTTCAGTTCCCACCTCAACGATCACCTCCTCATCGTCCACAAAAAGAACAGTCTCCGAACCCTTGAGTGTCCCTTCTGGCCGTTTCTTATGTTCTCGTGCCACAACCCTTTCCGAAGCTGGGAAACAGATCTCGAAGGTAGTCCCAGATCCCTTCTCAGAGCCAACATCGATGTACCCACTATGGCCCTTTATTATTCCGTACACAGAGGCCAATCCCATGCCCGTACCCCGGCCCATCTCCTTCGTTGTAAAGAAGGGATCGAATATGCGTTTCTGTGTTTCTTTGTCCATGCCCTCCCCTGTGTCGGTAATAACAAATAAGACATAGTTCCCAGGTTTTGGATCATACAACTTGTTTTTCATATCCTCATGGGTAATATTCATCGTCCTCAAAAAAATATCTCCACCACCAGGCATAGCTTGCAACGCATTTATGTACAGGTTCAACAGAACTTGTTCAATCTGTCCCTGGTCTGCTTCGATGGAAGATAAATCATCGTCAAGTTGTCTGCGAATCCTGATCTCCTTCTTGGTCCTCCCAAAGGTATCAGAAGTATCTCTTACCACCTGGTTTAAGTCAATCGGTCTGAACTCGTATTTTCCCTTTCTGGCATATCCAATGAGTTGCGCTGTGAGTTTTGAACCGCTCTGAACCTGTTTCTCGATATTCTTCAGCCTTATGTAGCAGGGATCTGTGGAATCAATGTCCAGCAGCAGCAAGGACGCATTCCCCTGAACACCCATGAGGAGGTTGTTAAAGTCATGGGCGATGCCACCGGCAAGGGTTCCTATAGCCTCCATCTTTTGGGCATATCGAAGCTGGTTTTCCATCCTTTTTCTTTCACTGACATCATTCATAATGACAATAATACCTTTGTAGCCTGTATATACGATGGGTACCATGGTAACCGAAACCTGCCTGCCATGTAGCGTCACAGGTGAATCCTCGGGAGTCCCTAGATGGCTAGTCCCTACAGCATCCACCATCCCTTGGATCCGTTTGCGGTCACTCTCGGAAAAAAGTTGGACAAAATTGGAGGCCAGAAGCTTCTCCTCGGGTCTCCCGATCAAAGAAAGGGCGATCTCGTTAACGTAGACTACCCTCCCCTCGGAAGTAATCTCCAAAACCCCTTCGGCCATGCTCTCCAAAATAGTCTCAAGATGTCTCTTAACAGAAAGCAGTTCCTTAGCGATATCTCTCGTACGTATATCATCGAGTCCTACCACTTCTGCCGGCATATCTCTTATGGTCCCTAACTCCAACTTAGTCAGGGCTGCAAGGACATGTTTCCCCATCTTCTCAAACGGTCCCTTGGCAATACAGGCATCAGCGCCAAATTCAGCGAAATTCACGTCGTGTTCCGCGGCAATGCCCGAAAGAATAATTATACATACATCTTTCAACTCCGGCATTCTACGAATAATGCGGCACAACTTCTCTCCGTCGATATTGGGCATGATCAGGTCAATAAATATTACGTCCGGAATATATGTTTCCAACACATCCAGAGCAGTGAGGCCGTCTTCCGCAGTCAAGGCCTGATACCCGTTTTTTTCAAGCAGATTTGTCATCAACTTCAACAGGACGGGATGGTTGTCTACCACCAATACTTTCTTCATAATATCAATTCCTTTTATGCAAGCATCTGTGAGGCATGGTTATCGAGCAAGTTTCCATCCACTCCCCTTACAAAAGGGGGGAGTGAATGGTTACATTCGCAATTGTGACTTATGTACACTAGATTCCACTGCAATATATGTGCCACCAGTAAGCAAACTTACCCCCATGACTCATTATAACCTTAACATTAATGCAACCTATCACAGGGCGCTATGTGAAGATATGACGGACAATGCTTGATCTCAACGATTTCGATAGAGCGAGAAAGGCAAACAACGGTGGTTTTCTCTTGCATACCCGGTAAAGTATTGCGACACATGCGGTTAAGCAGGGGTTACGGGTAGTACCCTCAGCTAAATATTTCCCTTTATATCGATTTTATGACGGATTGCCGTAAATTTGACGCAAAACCAGGAATTTTTTCAATCTTCTCAGGGAAAATAACGTAATGGTGAAGGAAGCCGCTCGTTTACGGATGGGAGCTCACTATGATTCCGGATGGGGGGGACATGTGGACAGGTCGTAAAGAGGGGCGGTATCCCCATGCAAAAGAAGATCGGACCTACATGCCTCTGCTTCTCTGTAGTTTACTATTGAATGGTATGGGGTTGGAAAGAGAATGAAGTATTCCTCATATTATACATAAACTCCAGGTCCTTCTTGCTTCTCTCTACCATCTTATCTTCAACTTCTCTTCTGCTCAAACCCATTAAGATATTATATGCGCTGTATTTTGTCTTGCAGAAATATATATCAAAGGGATCTTTCCTATCTTCAATCCTGAATAACCTTATCCCCGGCACTTCATCCTTTTGTATATATTCATATTCTGCATTTATGAGAAGAGGTTCTATGTCATGTTTGTTCTGCCATGGGACGCATGCGCCCTCCATGCCAAGGGCAGGATCCATAATCGACCTTATCTTTTCTGTAACTCCACCCACTGAGAGAACAATATCTCCCGTTAAAGAACCGGTTACCCCGTATCTTTGGTTAACCGGCTGCTTAATATAATCGGATATCAGTGCAATATCCATCGCGACTGATGCGCTGTCTCCTTCCACACCGCCATGTGCTTGGATATATTCCACATGCATCTCATATCCTATGTAAGGTGCTCCGATCTTCGCAAATATGTTTTTTATCGATGCTCTCACATTTTGTGCAGCAGCCTTTGCAATATCGCCGGTCTTTCCGGGCGCAGTAACCTTGTCTATACCTCCTGCATTGATCTGACAGCGAATAGGTAGGGGTTGGCCATACGCCCTGCCACTCGACCTTGAATTAATCACAGCAAGACCCACAACATAACCGATCGAATCAGTCACAGAGCTTATATATTTCTTCAGGTCTCTCTTATGTTCAACGATTTCTCGTGCAAGAGCACCTTCAAGACTTACGTGCTCATCAATAGCATGCCTGACATGTTCGGGTTCAACCAACGGAGAATTATGAAGTATCGCCTCAAATTCCGCTGTCTTTATTATACCGTTAACCGGCCTCAATATACTGCTTAATTTACCATCTGAACTCCGGCATCGAAGTTCCTTAATTATCTCCAGCACGGCATTCTTCGAAAATTCTCGTTCCTTCAGTTTATAATCAAGGGGAAGACTCCTCCCAAGGATCTGCCTGCTTCTCTTCCTCACCCCTTCATAACCTTCCTTCTCTATTACTTCTCTCCAAGTACCTTTAAATTCTTTCCCCAGCTCAATTATTTCCTGTTTAATGTACTGAGCCACCTGTCTGATATTCTTTAGAGTTTCCGGAACCGCACTTTCCATCTGAACAATTTCTCCTTTGTCCTCTATTCTGCTCAGGAAAGCTCCATCTCCCTCATTCTGAAGGTATTCCAGGGTATCATGATTGCAACAGGCCACTATGATATTGTCTGCTCTCAAATGATTCTCTGATCTGTCTGCTGCTCCGCTTCCTGTGTCTCTGCCACCTTCAAGGAGAAACTCCTTCTTCTGCATTATCTCGAGCAGCTCTGACATGTAACCCGCTCTGATAAGCGTTTTTAACTCATCGATATAAATAATCGGTGATTTCGCATGGGCTCCTAAATGTGCCCTCTTGTGTGGAGGGGTTTGAAGGTTGCCTGACTGATATGGATCGTGTCTAAATCCCCCTTTCATATTTCTGGCATCAGGTTCAGACACCCTTGCCATCAGTTCCTTATCTTTCCTAGGGTCATAGAGAACCTCAGGAACCATATCGAAGAGGTGTTTAACGGCATTCTGTTTGTGGCCGATAGTCTGTCTCTGTATCTTCTCCTGCGCCTTGTGATTATTCTCCTGCATGAACATAAATATTGAACCCATCCCTGCCAGACCTGTAGCAATAAATGCAGGAGGAAAAAAAATCCCCGCAAGTGCACTGAGACCCGTCGTCCAGATAAGTCCGTTTTTGACTTTATTCACGGATTTTATCTGGTCACAAAGACAGAAATCATCTGTGTTATCCCTAGCAATTTCTATTTCCTTATTAAGGTCTAAAAACAGATTATCTATCTTGTCGGGGTTTTCATAAGCAATCCTTATATGATTCTTATCTTTTCCGGGGTACGCGACAATAGATTCTTTCGGTCTAATATAATCTCCTAAAGACTTATCCAGAACATTATTAAACATATCGGCTAACATTGATTTTCCAGTACCCGGCCTACCCACCATGAGTATGTGTCCCTTGTTCTGGGCAATTTTTCTTATGGCCCTCTTCGCCCTATCCTGAAATACGACCCTCTCTATGGGGTCTTCCGGCACTGAAACTTGGGAAGTATCTTTAAAGAAGTCAAGGCGTTGTTGCAAGGTTTGAGGGTATTGCATCAATTCCCTTACCCACCCATAATCATCTTCCTTGTAACCATTACTCATTTCCTGAACCCTCTTATGGAATCTAACAGGTAGAACTTGCCCGCATCAGATACTGAAGTCCTCTTGTTAATCTCTGAATATAGCAGAGGCAGATCATCCTTTATAGTTTCAAGTGCCCTAAAATCGTGCATTACAGAAATATTTGTGAACATTTTATCCTCTCCGGAATCGGATTGAGGAATATAATTGAATGAAACCCCTAGCTGTAAACTCCTTAATGAATTGACAACAAGATCCCTTTCGTTCCTTCCCATATTATAGGTCTCAAACATCTCTCTATATATTTTAGGGAGGTGGGCCCTAGAGTAGTCTATCTTGAGTTTTTTGTAGAAGAGCAGTTTCAGCGGCGTTGCATTACCCCCTGTACATAACTTGATCGCATCATTAAACTTTGGGTTTGTCCTGATTGACTGCTCCAGCAAATGGACATAATGCACAAGTTCAACATCCTCAACCCAATATTCAACCGTCTTGTTAGAATCGAGAACACAGTACCTGGCTCCTTCCTTGTTAGAGAACTTCATTAGACTGTATGAATTCTGCGGGTCAAAAGACCTGAAATCAAACCCTCTCATCTCAAATAAACCGTCTGAGATATATGCTCTTTCAAGGATGACCCTCACATCCTTCGATACAAAATTATTTATATAGTTAATCTTTTCATCTATGCCGCCCTGCAAGGCCAACAACGAACGATTTTCGTCAATATCCTCACATACGGCCACTATATCGGCTATCTTGCAAACTTCTAATCTTGCCAACGCTTTCAATATAGAATCATAAGGCCTCAATTGATTATAAATGCTGTCCAAGTGCCGTTCAAGATCCTTGTCTCTCAAGAAAGGTCTATTTCTTTCAAACCCTGACATTAACACTTCAGGAGGAATACTCTTGTCTTTTAGCAGTCCACGAAACCTTTCCGGCAATATTCGTTTGATCTTCTCTCTCAGTCTGTTTGAAGACGGCTGACTGTAATGGACCTCACATCCCAGTAATGTTTTCCTCACTTCAATAGGTTCGGGATTAAGCATATACCTTGCCAAATCAGATATTTTATACTCTGATCTAACTTCCGCCTTCATCGATTCATCAATTCCATTGAGATCCAAATCAGTATATCTGCCTTTGGAGATTGCCCATACATAATCAGGATATGCCGTCTCTATATTCCTGTCTGATGTCATGCTCGTGTCCCTTTGAATATAAAATTATTTGAGTATAACCTTTTGGTTACCTGCCCCGCTGAATGGTTACAGGTACACCCTGTGATCGCTTATCAGCAATCATCATAGCAATCATCATGCCCAAATACGTATCGTGCTAGTAACCCTTTGATGTTGTTACATATATGGACCAGTCTCCCCTTTTTTAAGAGCCGAAAACCCCAAGAAACTTGAAATAAAGTTCTCTTTTTATGAAATAAAGTTCTCTTTTGGGATAAGAATTTCGTCAGGGAGGATTTCCGTCAAGTTGAAAGAAAAAGGAGGGTTACCCGTCCTTTGGAAAGGTACTCATCAGAAGGGGGATATGAAGATTTGAATAGTATAAACCTCGTCAAAACAGCACCTGAAAATGGGTTATGATGACATCATTATCCACATCATTACCATGCATCTCCTCTCGGAAGGTGTAATTAAGCTGCCATTTGATATTTTGCCCGTACAAGAACCAATTGCACCCCAAAGTATACCAACGGCTGTCAAAGGAGTTATCAACATCAACATTTGGATCAAACTCATCATACCGGGCAGTGAGCTGGAAGGTATCGGTCAGGTCTATCTGACCCTGTATGCCATAGCCGTAGGCACGATCAAGCCCGTGGCCATGTTGCTGTATATACTCTATCTGGAGATGCGCCGGTCCGACGTCAAGGGCCGAATTGACGTTCCAGATGTTCAAACGTTTCCCGACCGCACCGTCCTTGACATCAAATACGTAGTTGTTGTTGACATCCACCTTGGCGTCACCAAGAACCGTGGTCTCGTAATCATAACCAGTGTGGTCGTAGGCATAGCTGAGGCCGAAGTTCACATGTGGAGATGGCCGCGCGACAATCATGGCGGTTGCCATGAAGTTATCATTATCGTTGCGGAGGTGGTTGAACCCGTTTCCGTTGTAAAGTCCTA
>JAUXHQ010000223.1 GCA_030621455.1 Deltaproteobacteria bacterium | reverse complement strand
CTGGGCAGGTTCAGCCTTCCGGGGAATCTGAGCTTGGGGCACTGAAGGAAGAGTCTCGTGCACTCAGATCCCAGTTGGACAAAATCATGGATAGGATAGACAAGCTTGAAGGGGGGAATAACCCTTCTACCGAAAAGCGAGTTACAGGGATTTCAAATGTAAAGGAAGCTCTCAAGAAAAAAGAGTGATCAGTCTCTTGAAAAGAAAGGAGGGAGAAAGATGCCAAGAGGAGATGGAACGGGTCCCCCCGGGGGAAGCGGCCCGGGCACGGGAAGAGGCATGGGCAGAGGGGGCGGAGGCAGGGGCCGGATGGGTGGAAACAAGCCGGGCTCCGGTCCCGGTGGGGAATGTGTTTGCCCGAGTTGCGGGAATACTGTACCGCATCAGGTAGGATCCCCATGTTACGAGATAAGCTGCCCAAAATGCGGCGCCACCATGACAAAGGGATAGGGAATTCGAATAGAGAGGTTCTAGCTTTTCAGTCAAGGATGGGTGAATATGATCATATCAATTTCGAGTGGCAAAGGAGGGACTGGGAAGACAACCATAGGGACAAATCTCGCTCTTTCTTTAGAAGGTGTCCAGTACGTAGACTGCGACGTGGAAGAACCGAACGGACACATCTTCTTAAAGCCCCAAATAGAAGAGAGGATCTCTGTGGGTATTCCAGTCCCTCAGGTGGACAAATCCAAGTGTACTTACTGTGGTGAGTGTGCCAAGGTCTGTGAGTTCAATGCTATTGTGGTCGTAAAGGAGCAAGTGCTTTTCTTTCCTGAGCTATGTCATGCCTGCGGTGGGTGTTCATATATCTGCCCGGAGGATGCTATAGAAGAGGTGGAGAGAGAGATCGGGGTAATCGAGAGGGGAAAAGCCGGAGGCATTGAGTTTGTTCACGGTATCTTGAATGTGGGGGAACCTATGGCGCCCCCGCTGATCCGCACGGAAAAGAAGTTCATAGATAACGGGAAGACTGTGATTATCGATTCTTCACCGGGCACTTCATGTCCTGTGGTGGAGGCGGTAAAAGGAAGCGATTTCTGCCTCTTGGTTACAGAGCCTACACCCTTTGGGTTGAATGATCTGAGGCTTGCGGTGGAGATGGTGAGAAAGCTGAATATACCCTTGGGGGTTCTTGTTAACTGCTGCGACATTGGGGATAAAGAAGTCTGGCAGTATTGTGAATATGAATCCATCCCCGTTTTGATGGAGATCCCCCATGACAGGGGGATAGCAGAGGCCTATTCAAAAGGTATTCCATTAGTGGAAGAGATCCCTGAATACAGAAGCAGGTTTCAAGATCTCTACAATCAGATAGAAAAGAGACTTCAGGAGGAGAGTGGGTGAAAGAGCTAACCGTAATCAGTGGCAAGGGGGGTACCGGCAAGACCACCATAACAGCGGCTTTCGCAGCGCTTGCCCAGGGCCAGGTTATGGCGGATGGTGATGTGGATGCAGCCGACCTTCACTTGATCTTGACACCGCGAATAAAAAAGGAAGAAGAGTTTTTCGGGGGACGCGCCCCTCTTATGGACAAAGATAAATGTGACGAATGTGGTATCTGTATGGAGCTCTGCCGCTTTGAGGCCATCCGGGATTTTATAATAGACCCTATATCCTGTGAGGGGTGTGGGCTCTGTATGCATGCATGCCCGAATGATGCCATAACAATGGAGGAGAAATTCTCCGGGCACTGGTTTATATCCGACACACGATTCGGTCCCATGGTCCATGGTAAGCTGGGGATTGCAGAGGAGAACTCCGGAAAGCTGGTCTCTCTGGTGAGGCAACAGGCCAGGTTAATAGCGGAAGAAGAAAACAAGGATTTGATTATCATAGATGGCCCTCCGGGTATAGGTTGCCCTGTAATCGCTGCTATGACAGGTGTGGATCTTGTTTTGGCAGTCACTGAACCGACGCTTTCAGGCATTCACGATCTGGAAAGGGTGCTGGGTGTGGCCGGTCATTTTAGTGTTCCGGCTACGGTCTGTGTAAACAAGTTCGACATCAATACGGAAAACACCGAGAAGATAAAAGAATACTGCCGGGAGAGGAATATTGAGGTTGTGGGAGAAATTCCTTATGATCCCATTGTAACCAAAGCAATGGTGGCGGGTCAGTCAATAACGGAATACGACTCAGGGGTTGTCACTGATATAATAAAGAAGATGTGGGCAAGGATTGAGACTGGGCTTGGAAATGGATTTGAGAGATAAGATCATCGAAAGACTGAGAGAGGTGAAAGACCCCGGGACTACGCTGGATGTGGTGAGCATGGGATTGATCAAAGATTTGACGGTTACGACGGAAGGTAAGGCAAGCTTCACATTCCGCCCGTCTTCTCCCATATGTCCCCTGGTCTTTTCTTTGGCCCTTAAGGTTCAAGAGGCGGTCAAAGAGATGGAAGAAGTAAAAGGCTTGGAGATGAACGTTGTGGATCACCGAATGGCAGAGGAGCTCAATACGCTTTTGAAGGGTGATTGAACGTGAAGGTGTACTTGTTGTGCCGATCTATGAATATCGTTGCAATCAATGTGGTCAAGTATCAGAAATACTGACAGGTATCGGTTCCTATAGCGACCTTCCTGTATGCAAGAACTGTGGAAGTCATAATCTGCGGAAGTTGATGTCCGTCTCATCCTTCGTTTCAACGGATAGCGCCCGACATCCGGGAACTACGTGTTGCGGAGCGGAAGAACGATGCGACAAGCCTCCTTGTTCCGGCGGCGGCGGTTGCAGAAGAGGTTGAGGGGGCAAAGTTCCAGACGTGGAGCAGCGGAGGAGAAAGATCTGAGTATGGCTGGGCAAGACAAGTCTGACCTGGATAAAATGGTTGAAGAGATGCAGACATCGATCATAAATGACGCTCGGGAGACATTCTCGGAAGAGGTTGTTAATCGATGGTTAAACCCCAGGAATATCGGCAGAATGGAAAATCCCGATGGCGTTTGCTCTATAAGGGGTCCATGTGGCGACACCATGGAAATATTCTTGAGAGTCAGAGATGGCAGAATCGTAAACGCTACGTTTATGACCGATGGTTGTGGGACCTCCATTGCAGCTGGAAGTATGGCGACTGATCTGGCGATCGGAAAGACTGTGGAGAAAGTATTGAAGGTAAGCAAGGAGGTTATCCTGGATGAATTGGGGGGGCTGCCTGAGGAGAGCGAGCACTGCGCCCTTCTTGCTTCAAATACCTTAAGGGAGGCCATAAAAGACTATTTGACTTGTGAAAAAGATCCGTGGAAAAGAAGCTACAGAACATAGCTGCCGACAACCATGGAAAGGAATTATTATGCGAGTTCTTTCTGATAGAAGAATAATCTTAAAAGATGACATTTCTCGACGCACTGAGTTTTCGAGAAAACGGGAACAGGAGCTTTTCCCATATCTTAACCATTAAAAGGAGGACATGGCTGGCATGGGGAACTTAGATATTTCTTGTACAATTCCTGAAGCGGAAGAGCATTTTTTCTTACCTGAGGATGTAATAGACAATCTTGATCGGATCAACAATCTTTCGAAGCGGCATCCGGTTAACGTACTGGTGGCAGGAAAGCACGGTTGCGGCAAATCGACCATGGTGAAGCAGTTTGCATCTATCAATAAGAGGCCCATCGCTACCTACCAGAGCGGCATCCTTTCCGAGCCGGGGCAGTTATTTGGCGAGCACAGATTAAAGGACGGAGAGACCTTCTATCAGCAATTTCTTTTTCCTCAGGCGATACAGACGCCGGGGTGCGTGATACACCTGGAGGAGATCAACCGTCCGGAACATCCCAAGGCCTTGAACATGCTCTTTTCCGTTCTTGCGGAAGACAGGAGGGTATGGTTGGATGAGCTTGGTTTGATCAAGGTGGCGGAT
>JAUXHQ010000130.1 GCA_030621455.1 Deltaproteobacteria bacterium | reverse complement strand
CCCCGTCCCCGAAGGAGGACGCTATGAATATGATCGATCAGTTGGCTTCCATACCTCTTTTCCAGAGCCTTCCTGTCGAACACATCAAAGATCTGGCCACTATAGTGGTGAGGAGAACTTTCAGAAAGGGGCAGACTATCTTCTCTGAGGGGGATGAAGGAAATGGCTTCTATGTTGTTGTTTCAGGCCGGGTCAAGATATTTAAGTGCTCTTCAGAGGGCAAGGAACAGATCCTCCACATTTTCAGTCCCTGGGAACCCTTTGGTGAGGTGCCGGTCTTTTCAGGAGAGAACTTCCCTGCCCATGCAGAAGCTCTGGAGGAGAGCGGTGTCTTTTTCTTCCCTCGGGAGGCCTTTATTGGCCTGATCAGAAGGAATCCCTCTCTGGCATTAAATATGCTGGCTGTGCTGTCCAGACGGTTGCGCAAATTTACCGTACTCATCGAAGACCTTTCCCTCAAAGAAGTGCCGGGAAGGCTTGCCGCCCATCTCCTATATCTCAGCGAACGGAAAGAGGGGACTGGTCACCTGGTTCTGGACATCTCCAAAGGCCAACTGGCCAGCCTTTTAGGCACTATCCCAGAAACCCTTTCTCGTATCCTGTCCAGAATGAGCCGTGAGGAACTGATTCGTTCCGACGGACCGCGTTGTATCCGGATATTGGACCGAGAGGGTTTGGAAGGAATGGCTAGCGGAGAAAGGCGTCTCTCATAGCCGGGATACTCAAGTAGAATAGCCGGGTACGAAAAATAACTGTTGCAATGGTAATAGTGATGCAGTAGAATGCCTTCCACAAGTGGGCTCAGGGCAAGATCAAAATTGTCAGGCGTAGGACCGGCTAATTAATAATGGCCAAGTAATGCCTATAACTGGTTACTTGGCCTTCTTTTTGCTGTACCAATTTTACGAGTTGTGCGGTTATGGAGTACTGGGTCCGTGGTGTACTATTGTGAAAAAAGTTTGACCTGTGCATTTGGCCAGGTTTGCCGCTTGCCGGCACTTAATGCAATACTGTTAATTGAATCATAGGAGACAATTCAAGACACTAGGTTTGTGTAACTGCACAGGTTGAGTTTTAGCGCGGAGGTAGGTTGAAGTGGAACTGAGAGTTGTGGTTACTGGTCTGGGGGTCATCAGCCCTTTGGGGACCGGATTAAAAAAGAATTGGGAACGTTTGCTCAAAGGGGAATCAGGAATCTCCAGGATTACCCGCTTTGATCCGTCTTCCTTGCCCTGCCAGGTTGCAGGGGAGGTGGATGATTTTGACCCGCTTGAGTATATGGACGCAAAGTCCGTAAAACGGATGGATCTATTTATTCAGTACGGCCTTGCGGCGAGTTTAATGGCGGCGGGAAATGCGGAACTGGAGTTGACCGAACTTGATCCCCACCGCATGGGGGTATACATTGCCAGTACCTGGGGTGGACTCTCGGTATTCGAAAAGAATCTCGAAATATTGAAGGAACAGGGTTGCAAGAAAGTATCTCCCGTGTTTATTCCTTCGGGTATGCCAAGCATGGCTTCAGCCCAGGTATCCATCCGCTTAAATGCTAAAGGTCCTGTATCCTCGTCATCGGATGGGTGTGCGGCGTCTTCAATATCAATTGGAGACGCCTTCCGGGTAATACAGCGGGGAGAGGCAGATGTGGTGCTTGCCGGCGGGGCGGATTATGTTACAATTCCTGTGACATTGGCGGGGTTGTCCAATGCCAATGCACTTTCAAGGAGAAATGATCAGCCCTCTCGGGCGAGCAGACCGTTTGATCGAGACAGGGATGGATTTGTGATGAGTGAAGGCGCTGCAATTCTGGTCCTAGAGGAATTGAACCATGCCATAAAGAGGAAAGCCCGCATATATGCAGAGATAACCGGATGTGGGCGTTCCGCGGATGCGTTCCACATAATGGCTCCTCATGTGGAAGCTGAGGGTGCGGTATCGTGCATGAAAAATGCCCTCAAGGATGCAGGCATCAGCCCACCTGATGTGGACTATATAAACGCCCACGGCACCTCTACGAAGGCAAATGACCGGATAGAGACGATGGCTATAAAGAAGGTATTCGGAGAAGATGCCTATACTTTATCCATCAGTTCCAACAAATCCATGATCGGCCACTTAATGGGTGCAGGCGGGGCCATAGAGGCCCTTTTCTCATGTCTGTCCATTTATCATTCCATGATTCCTCCTACTATAAATTATGAGAACCCGGACCCGGAATGCGACCTGGATTATGTCCCAAATGAGGCGCGGGAGAAGAAAATTAGCTATGCTATTTCTAATTCCTTTGGATTTGGGGGGGTAAATGTGTGTCTGGTTTTCAAAGCCTTTGAAGGGTAAACGAAGGCGACGGGAAGATTATTTGTGCCGAGTCCCTAACCTGGATTATGATATTTGTTCTTAAATATTTCCACCGCTCCTAATAGTTGTTCCTGATCGTTGCACTCTCTGAAATCTTTGATAGAATCGAGATCTATCTCTTCCATGCCATCTTTACTTATAAAGAGCGGCACTCCGACACAAACCTCATCCTCTCCCACGCAGGTTCTCTTTGTTAATGTTGCCAGGGAACGGACATTATCCTGAAATGCCTTTATTATGCTTATGACGGCAACCCCGAGAGGAAAATCCGCCCTTCCTCCACAGTAGTATTCGATGAGTGGCTTGACTGCTAACCTCGCAAGTATCGAATGCCTGTTAATATAATTGAAGACCCCCTCATCTCCGCTCCGGACCATCTCATATGCCTTTTTGTATATATCACTGATGTCCGGGTCCTCCCCGGTATGAGAAAAGATCCTCTCCGCTAATTGGCTGGGGGGTCTTTTACAGTCGATTCGAAGCAGACTCTGATACAATACCATGCCTTTCAGCTCGTGATTGCCGCCTACCAGGGCATGTACGGGGGTTCCGGCCGATAGGTTCAGATCGTCTCTGATTTCCCTTTGAAACCTGAGAGAATCCAACACAGGCCCCACGGCAACAACCCTTTTGAAGTACTTTGAAAAGATCCCGGTACTCAGCTCATTTGGGTTACTTACCGCTATTACCAACTTGGGGGGAATGAAAGGATTTTCCTTGATGGATCTCGCACAGTCCTCAAAGATAGTCCTGTTCTCACCCAGGAGGGTTGTCCTGTCAGAGACCCTGCCGCTGTCTATTGAGATGGTCTTTCCCGCACACATTATAAGGAGTTCTCCATCAACCTTATCATAAGTGTCGATCAATTCCACGTGCGGTAAAAGCCCACCCATCGCGTCTTTCAACTTCTCCAGCAAAGCGTCATAGAAGTTCTTATCCTTTCCTTGACAACCACTCTTTGGTCTTACGAAGAGCTGTATCTTCCCGCAATGCGGTAGTATTTCCTCTGTCAGGATACGCTTTACAACCTCACTTCCCATGGCCCCGCCCGCACCAATAATAGTTGCGGTCGTAAGTGTGCCCAATCCACCATTGGGGTCTTTTTTATACCTCAGTTCTTTTGAAGAGTATACTTTCCCTCCGGGGACCCTGTCTTTTCCTTTCGCCAAGAAGGAGTACCCGTGGATATACCTGAAAGTAACTCCAGCCTGTTTTGGATCTATTTCCGTTCCTGTCTCGAACTCTGTAAGACAATCCTGAAATTCTCTCACTTCACTGTTCAACCCTGGGGAAGATCGCCTTGATCTTTGAAGCCGTGGTACCTGCCTCTATGCCCCCCCATTCTCTGATACTCTCTATTTTCTGAGTATGTAAGTCTTCTCTTATCCCCAGAGACACCCATATCTTCTCAGCAGTGGTGGGCATGAAGGGAAAAATAAGAACCGTAATAACCCTCAAAGCTTCTGCGATATTATACAATACAGTCCCCAACCTTTCCCTTTGCTCTTCTTCCTTTGCAAGTGTCCAGGGAGCAGTCTCATCTATGTACTTGTTTACAGAAGCTATAAAGCCCCAAATGGCCATTAATGCTCTGTTAAAAGCCAGTTCCTCCATCCGGGCAACCACTTCCTGAACGGCTCCTGAGCTATCATCTCTCAGTTTCTCGTCGATCTCTGATGAAACAGACGGCACTTGATGAACCCCCTTGAAATACTTAACGACCATGGCAATGCTACGACTAACCAGGTTTCCAAGGTCATTTGCCAGGTCGGAGTTGAATCTATTAACGAGGGCGTTCTCGCTGAAATTGGCGTCCAGGCCAAAGACCATCTCTCGCAAAAGGAAGTACCGGAAAGCATCAAGACCGTACTTGTCCTTCAGACTGAGGGGGTTGACTATGTTACCAAGGCTCTTGGACATCTTGCTTGCATCGATATTCCAGTAGCCATGAACATTGAGATGTTGATATGGCTCAATACCGGCAGCCTTTAGCATTGTTGGCCAGTAAATACCATGGGGTTTCAATATATCTTTTGCGATTAGGTGGTGGGCCGATGGCCAGAATTTACGGTAAGGCTCGGAGTCGGGGTAGCCAACAGCGGTTAGATAATTGATGAGTGCATCAAACCAAACATAGGTAACATAGTCCCTGTTAAAAGGTAGTGTAATGCCCCAATCCAACCTTGATTTTGGACGAGAGATGCAGAGGTCTTCCAGAGGATCTTTCAAAAAGGCCAGTACCTCGTTCCTATATCTTTCGGGACGAATAAAATCGGGATGGGACCCTATATATTCTATCAACCAATCCTGATACTTACTCATCCTGAAGAAATAATTCTTTTCCTTAATGAACTTGGGGGCAACCTTATGATCCGGACATTTGCCGTCCACAAGTTCTTTTGGTGTATAAAAACGTTCACACCCAAAGCAGTAATATCCCCCGTATTCACCGAAGTATATATCACCGGAATCATATACTTTTTTAAGGATTGACACGACAACTCGTTTATGGTCTTCATCGGTTGTCCTTATAAAATAATCATAGGAGATAGAAAGCTCCGGCCACATATTTCGGAATAGTCTGCTTACCCTGTCGGCATATTCCTTTGGACTTTGTCCGGCTGCTTCTGCAGCTTGAACAACCTTGTCGCCGTGTTCATCCGTTCCGGTGACGAAGAAGGTTTCAAATCCCGATAACTGATAGAAACGGTTGAGTACATCCGCAGCCACCGTGGTATAGGCGTGCCCAAGATGAGGTTCCGCATTTACGTAATAGATGGGAGTGGTTATATAGAAAGTTCTACTCATGTCTCAAATTCCACATTTATCTTAAAAGATTTCTTGGCAGGGAGGTTGAGTATGTCTCTTATACCTGTTTTTTCCGATATATCAGCGAGATTATTCAGTATTTCCTCCTTCGACTCACCGATAAAGGTAAACCAGACATTATACTCGTGAACCCTCTTATAGTTGTGGGTTATCCCCTGGTATGAGTGTAGCACACCCACAAAATCTTCCAACTTTTCAAAGGGTACCCTTGCCGCACACAATGTGCTTGTGAACCCCAGTCTCTTTGAATCAAAGGAAGCACCGAGACGGCGAATATATCCGTCACTTACTAAACGTTCGACTCTCCGTATCATCGAAGCTTCAGAGATGCTAAATTCTTCTCCCAGCACCTTGAACGGTCTGGAAGTAACAGGAAATTTAGACTGGATCCTATTTAGTATATCCTTATCCAACCGGTCCATATTTAATAGAAAGTGCTTAAAGTTAAAAGTGTCTAAAATGAGCTAAAGTTATTGATCATACAAGAAGTTACAGGAACATTAAATGCCGAACTCAACTATCATATAAGGAGGCCAACTGAGCCGAAAGCGTAGCAGGTTCTTTCAAATGAAAAGTTATGTGCGTCTACTGGAAAAAACTTCAAATTTTAGGTGCTTTCGTTCGCTTATCATGGTTTCTTATGGGGATCCTCAACGTAAAGGTAGTGTCTCCCGGCTTACTCTTAGCGTCTATTCTAACGTCATATTTCTTCAGCAAGACATAGGCGCTATGTAGTCCCAATCCTATCCCGGTGG
>JAUXHQ010000168.1 GCA_030621455.1 Deltaproteobacteria bacterium | reverse complement strand
CTTCGCTCTTGAGCCTTCCAACAGATTCACGGGTCACTCCACAGTGAACGGTAACAAAGTCAATACCGTCTTCGGCGTGTTTCTGTATCACTCCGAAGATATCCTCAGCCGTCATGTTTACGATAGCCTCTTTCTTTTTCTGTATGGTCTCAACGGCGGCCTGATAGATAGGAACTGTGCCGATGGGAACAGTAGATTCTTTCACGATCTCTTGCCTTATCTCGTTTACCGGTCCGCCTGTGCTCAAGTCCATAATAGTATGAGCGCCGGATTTTATTGCGACCCTCATTTTTTCAAGCTCTTCCTCGATATCCGCATGGTCTTTAGACGTGTCTATACTCGCATTTATCTTGGTCGACAGTCCCTTGCCGATGGCCAAAGGCTTAATGGATCTATGTTTTGTATTTTGGGTGATCACTATATTGCCATCTGAGACACCCTTGCGAATAAACTCCGGTTCCAGGTTCTCATCGAAAGCACACCTCTCCATCTCTTCTGTAATGATCCCCTTATTAGCTTCTGATAACTGGGTCACTTCCCCCTCCCTATAGACACTCGTTGCCGAGAAATAAAAGACTTTCTTCCTCTTTACATCCTACTTTGCGATCCTTATTACTTTTTGAGTAACCTCTTTCGCATCTCTACCGATTATCCTTACCATGGGCTCTTTTCCCTTATCCCCGGTATCATATATGACATCAGGGACCTTGTTTTCAGACTTTTGGACCCTTTCTATGAGCCATCCCAGGGATGCTCCTTCCCTTTCCCTAATGTAGTCCGGTTCTTTCCCCCTGTCAAGACATCTCACATCAAAACCCAAGTCATTACACTTTTTAACGATGTCCTCCGAGTATCTTATGTTCATGGCAGACCTGACTCCTTTGTCGTACCTCATCAGCGTCAGGATTATTCGTGCCATATGCTGAGATGCCCCAAATTCAGGGTCTGATACTGTTTTAATGCTCTCTCCAAACCGTATGATGCGACCAGGCACAGCGGCTACATCCTGGACCGTGTATGCGTAGGGAAGGGCCATACCAAGGTTTGATTGAACTTCAGGTATCAGGCGCCCTATCCTTTCTCCCTTCAATTCTCTGACCGCCTCTTTGATCTGGGAAATCACGTCGTAGCGATGAATATCCCTTGCGAAGACAGCATAAGGATTGACGGGGCCGCATCCCTTGCCGAGGGCAAGGGAACCTTTGATAGCGGTAGTAACAAACCCTTTGGCATTCTCCACTGCATGGTGAACCGGGTTGTCCCCGGCGATCTCAAAGGCCAAGGCAGCTGAATAAACGCAACCGGTCCCATGGGTATTTTTGGTGGGTATCCTTTCACATCCATATTCAAAGAATTTTTCCCCGTCGAAGAGGATATCTATTGAACTTCCGGACAAATGGCCGCCTTTGATCAGGACATTTCTTGCTCCCTTACTGTGGATGTCCCTGGCAGCTTTCCTCATGTCCTCCACATTTTCGACTTTTATACCACAGATAGCCGAAGCCTCAGACAGGTTCGGGGTAATGAGAAAGGCAAGGGGTAGAAATTCAGTGACGAGTGTCTTTAATGCATCTCCCGACAGCAACGACCGCCCCCCTTTAGCAACCATGACCGGGTCCACGATAAGTTTTTCGACAGAGTATTCCTTGACCTTTCCGGCAATGACTCTAATCACTTCGGAGTTGACTAACATCCCTGTTTTAGCGGCATCTACACCTATGTCCGAAATAACGGAATCCATCTGTTTTTCTATAAACTCTGGGGGGATAGGGTATATATCTTGAACCCCCAGGCTGTTTTGCGAGGTCAGGGCCGTAATAACGCTCATCCCGAAACCGCCCAAAAGCCCGATTGTCTTCAAATCAGCCTGAATACCGGCTCCCCCTCCCGGATCAGATCCTGCTATTGTCAGTATCCTTTTCATTCTAGAGACTTCCTTTCCCTCATTCTTCTAAATCGAAGAGATCCCTTATGGCATCTATATAGTAACTTTCTTTACGTGTATTCTCTCGTCCCTTTAGCCGCGTTACGGGATTGTGAAGGATCTTATTGATAATAGAGGAAGTCAGGGCATCCAATACTTCCTTGTCAATCTTTGGACCTCCATTCATACTGGAGATGGTCTTTTCCACCTCCTTCTTTCGGATCTCCTCGAATCTTTCCCTGAGGGAAATGATTGTGGGAACCGCATTTAAACTCTCCAGCCATCTTTCGAACTGCAGTATCTCCCTCTCGATAATCTTTTCAGCCTTTTTCGTTTCTTCTTCCCTCTCTTTTATGTTGGCATCAACGACCCCACGTAAATCGTCTACATCATAGAGGTAAACATTCTCAATGTCGTTTATCCTCGGTTCAACGTCTCGTGGCACCGCGATATCAATGAAGAAGAGAGGTTTGTACTTCCTTATCTTGAGGGCCCTTCTCACATCATCGTACCTTATGGTATAATGCGAAGATCCGGTAGAAGTTATCACGATATCAACCTGGTCGAGGAAGAGGGTAAGGTCTTCAAAGACAATGGGTCTGCCATCAAATTCCTTTGCCAACCTCTCTGCTCTGCTGTGCGTCCGGTTGGCGATCAGAATATCTCTCACTCCGTGGTTCAGCAGGTGTCTGGCCGCCAGTTCGGACATCTCCCCGGCGCCTACAAGCATAACAACCTTGTTCTCTAAAGTGGCAAATATCTTTTTAGCCAGTTCGATAGCGGCATAGCTTATAGATACGGCAGCCGAAGCGATCCTGGTCTCTGTTCTCACCTTCTTGCCAACCAAAAAGGCCTTGTGGAGAAACTTGTGGAGGATAACACCGGAAGTTTTGTGCTTGCTGGCCAGGCTGTAGGCTTCCTTTAATTGACCCAATATCTGGGGTTCCCCTATGACCATAGAGTCCAGACTGGAGGCAACCTGGAAGATATGTTTAATAGCATCATAGGAGTCATAGGAATAAAGGGAAGCATCCAACCGGCTCATCGGTACCCTATGATGAGAAGACAAGAAATTCCTGATCTCCTTTATCCCTTCTCCGACATCTCTGACAACTGCCAGAACCTCTACCCGGTTGCAGGTAGAAAGTATCAGGCCTTCACTTACCTGGGGGATACTCGTCACCCTTCTCAAGGGCTCTTCAATGGTATCAGATGGAAACGCCAGCTTTTCCCTTAGTTCAACGGGTGCGGTCTTATGGTTCAAACCTACTACAACTATGTGCATTTGTTACCTTTGCCGAAAATCTATCGAGCTGTGCAGTTACGCAAATCCAGTATGTTGAAGTTTCTCTGGTGATTCGGTTAACAGAATTGCGTTAAGCGCCGGCTGCTTGTTTCGTTTGCTTGTTATACGTAAGGACCTGGCCAACATCCAAATATACATAAGAGACGTATCAACCCATTACATATACAACCTTATGCCAGATTGTAGTTCATAACAAGCAAACGAAATATGTAGCCGGCAAGCGGTAAACGTGACCAACTACACAGGTCGAAATCTAATACCTGTCATACGTATGTAACCCTGAAAGCATTGTATTTACCCCAAGGAAAGAGAACATTACTGCAAAAAAACCTACAATCGCAAAAACAGCGGCCCGCCTCCCCCTCCAACCGATATTTATCCTGCCATGTAACAGGGCTGCGTATAATATCCATGTGAGCAATGACCATATTTCTTTCGCGTCCCAACTCCAGAAAGAACCCCAGGCATGCCTGGCCCATATTGAACCTGTAATCATTCCCAGAGTTAGCAGGGGGAATCCTATGGTGAGGCAGTAGTGATTTATATCATCCAGTACCTTTAGAGAAGGTAACCTGTAATAAAATGAACCGATCTTCTTCGACTTTATCTGGTGTTCCTGTATGAGATACATTATCCCTGCACAGAAGGCCAGGGCAAAGATGGCATCTCCGAAGAATGCCAGAACTACATGAATGGGGAGCCAGAAGCTTTTAAGGACAGGCGGCAGGGGACCGATCTCTTTGGAAAACGCAGAAGAAACGAGAATCAGGATAGACGCAATGGGCGAGATAAAAGAACCAAAGACAGTGATCTTATACCTGAACTGCATAATTAAATAGATACCGATTATTGCCCAGGCAAGGAATGAGGGCGCCTCGTAAAGATTGGTGATGGGGGTGTACCCTGCCTCCATATACCTAAGGGTTATGCTTACGGTATGAAAAAGGAAACCACTGCAGAGCATGGCAGTCGCAACTGTAGAAATTATGGGTCTCTGTTTAATAAGGTACGAGAGGTAGGCAAAAGTTCCGGCGAGATAAAATACAAGAACGATCTTGAAAAAGAGTATGCTCATGACTGGTATTCCTGCAACCTCTAGAAAATGATCCTCAACTCCTCCAGAGAATAACCTTGGCCCAAGGTCTCCTTGAGGATATTGTTTATACCTTCTCTCTTTCTTTCCCTTATAAGGCAAAGCATATCTGAGTCAATCAATCTGGAAAAGGTAAGCCTGTTATTGTCCGAATCACGGCTGGTTTTTAACAGCCTTTCACGTACGGCGCCCAGTATGGTAAGGAAGAGACAGTACTCCTCTCCATAGACAGCCTCTAATTCCTGCCTTATCCTTTTCGCAAGAGCAGGGCTTTTCCCATTGGTGGAAATCGCTATAACCAAGTCGTCCCGATCCATCACAGACGGAACGATGAAGTTACATATTTCCGGTGTATCCACTATGTTAACAAGGATACCATTGCCCTGAGCCTCTTGACTTGCCTCTGCATTCACACCGGGATCATCAGTGGCGCCAAAAACCAGAAAAGCATCCTTGAGATCTCCTGGCCGGTAGTCTCTGTCTGTATGTTGGATACTGCCTTGGGATAGAAGCGTTTTCAATTGGGGCGTTAGCCCGGGGCTTATTACTGTAACCGCCCCCCCGCATTTCAAGAGTGATTCCACTTTCCTTTCGGCAACCCTGCCACCGCCCAGGACAATGCAATTTTTTCCGGTTATGTTTACATTTATCGGGTAGTATTTCACTGGCCGACGGACTTTCCCTAATGACATGAACTACAGTTGCCGGATGAACAAGAACTACAAGAACTGGATCCAGCCGAACTTGAGAAATTCCCTTCACTCTTGAAGCTGAAAGAAGAGATCAGTTTTTTAACATCCGGATTCTTACATTTCGGGCAAGTGACATCAGGAGAACTCCCAAAGACTATCTCCTCAAACGTCTCTCCACAGCGTTCACAGCTATATTCATATATCGGCATCCTTCACACCCCCCAATGGATTTTTTGGCATCCTTCATGCAATATCAAAAGTAGTTT
>JAUXHQ010000067.1 GCA_030621455.1 Deltaproteobacteria bacterium | reverse complement strand
TGCCTTCTTGAGAAACCCATTTGTTGCATAATGCGTTACCAGCACCCTCAAGACCTTCTCTCCCTCATACTCGCTCAACACTGCCTCTACCTTCTCATCCAACTCCTTAAACACATCATCCCTCTTCTTTCTCCTTCTCTCATCGAGCCTTAACTTCACCTCCCCCACTATCAACAGTTCCCCTCCATTCTTTTTACCCCTGCCGAATATATTTATCTCCTTACCTCCGATATCAGCCCTTATCAGCCTTTCATCAAGGTCAATACCGCAGCGGTCTTTCAATAACTTAGGGATCATTCTGTATACTTCGTTCTCAAGGGCATAACTCACGCTCCTCGATAAACCGCCAACATCTCCCCTCGTATTATCAAGACCTATTGCAAGGACCTTCATCTCATCGGCAAGCTCACCTACCTTGACTTCAGTCCTTTTCTGAGCTTCAGACAGCTCTCCCATCTTGACTTCAGTCCTTTTCTGAGCTTCAGACAGCTCCCCCATCCTGACTTCAGTCCTTTTCTGAGCCTCCGCAAGATCTTTCACTATTCCTTTAAGCTCATTGAAATCACCGGTTTTGACAAGGTCACTGTATGCATCGGTTATTACCTCTGAAAGCACACTGGCCTGTCTGTTGTCGAATACATCTTCTAATTTCTTCTTTATCTCTGCTGTTTGCATCTTTTGTTACCTCAAGTTTGGGGTTCCGCCTTTAAGCGATTCGAAGGACGGCTGAGGCGTTCCTTTTCTGAAACCGATTATATAGATTTCCATATATTAAATTTCACTGCGTTATCGGTCGGAATCCACGACGACGTACCACAACGTATGACTTACGCGGATTCCTTCCGCTGGCCTTGTGAAATTTAATATCTGAAAACCTATAGGCGGAACTCCGAACAAGCTTATAAAGTGTAAACCGAAAATGGAAGGGTACCGAAAATCTTAACAAAAATTTTGATGTTACGCAACCTTAATGTATTCAGTAGTCCCGTTTTAAGTGGTGATATTGTTGTGGACACACTCTGACGTCATCTAAAGAATTTCAACGATAATGATTTCATCTCCGCTACCGGAGTAGCATCTCGCCAAATCCATAAGGGAGAGACAATATGCGTTTCTCCGGGTCAGTTTCAGTCATTTGCGTACCTTCTATGCTTTCCCATCGATTGTTCTTGTTTTTTCTCTTCAATTTGCTATAGTAACTATCGATTTTAAGATACTAATAGCCACTGCTTCGTTGAGTTGGCGTCGATGGTTCTCAGATTCTGAGTATGTTTGGTGACGGGGTCTTCACTCCGGGGGGACATTATGATTGTTGGTGTACCGAAGGAAATAATCGCCGATGAAAACCGTGTATCTTTGTTACCTGTTGGTGCGGAAGCACTCGTGGATCATGGACATCAGGTCCTTGTGGAAACAAAAGCCGGCTCAGCGAGTAGCTTCCCTGACAGGTTATACGCATCGGCAGGCGCTGAGATTGTCCATACCGCTGAAGAGGTGTATCGGCGATCAGGGATGATCATTAAGGTAAAGGAACCGCTTCCGGTTGAACATGGCTTTCTGGACAAAGGGAAAATTGTCTTTACTTATTTTCATTTTGCGGCCTCAGAACAATTGGTACATGCTGTTATTGGGTCAAAATGCGTGGCTATTGCCTACGAGACGACCGAGACTGAAGAGGGTCATCTGCCGCTCTTAACTCCAATGAGCGAAGTGGCCGGCCGCATGGCAGTGCAACAGGGTGCCAAGTATCTGGAAAGCGAACATGGCGGGCGCGGGATCTTGCTCGGTGGCGTACCTGGTGTTGAACCCGCAACTGTCGTCATACTCGGAGGTGGCGTGGTTGGTACAAATGCGGCAAAGATGGCCGCTGGGCTTGGAGCCAGAGTCTATGTTCTGGACACGGATCTGGAACGTTTGAGATACCTTAGCGACGTGATGCCACCGAACGTTGTAATGATGATGTCAAACACACATAACATCCGTGCACTATTGGGGGTTTCGGATGTTGTTATCAGTGCAGTGCTCATTCCCGGGGGCAGGGCACCTAAGCTGATCACACGGGCCATGCTGACACTGATGAAGAGGGGGTCAGTCATAGTAGATGTGGCCATCGACCAGGGAGGGTCACTGGAGACGTCACATCCCACTACTCACGAGGATCCCATATATGAAGTGGATGGTGTGATTCACTATTGTGTTACCAATATGCCCGGTGCCATGCCCGTGACGTCAACAATTGCTTTGACGAACGCCACCCTTCCCTATGTTATAGAGATTGCAAACAAGGGATACAAGCGAGCGATTTTGGAGAGCCACGCTGTGGGGAAAGGCGCCAACATTGTGCTGGGGAAGGTCACATATAAGAATGTCGCCAATGCGTTCGGTATGGTTTACACTCCCGTAGACGAAATCTTGAGACGCATATGATGTTTTTCGCTTGATGTTCCGCAACCACGCTCTGACACTTTCTTTTGAAGAAGTATTAGGAAGATTATTTAGTGTCAATGTACAAGGGATAGAAGGACGGCGCACTCACTGGGCAGGCGGCGATCCTGACCAATCAAGAGTATGTTTGAAGAGGCGTTTCAGTAGACTTGTCGGTTAGGCTATTTCCTCCAAACAGATTAACCCGGGGGAATCGTAAAACTATTCGGACCGAATCTGCCCTGGCAGAAAAATTAGGTGTTATCCAGCAAACCGTCAATACCTGGATCTCGGATATAAGAGAACGGCAAAAGGCAGGCCGTAATACTGTTATCCTTCGACTGAGCCGCCTTGGATGGACACAGGAAAAGATTTCGGAAACGGCCGGGATAACATGAGGAAGGGTAGCGCAGATTGTTAATAATACCAAGGTTATAAGTTATTTTATGATAATTTAAGTAGGTTCTGAGGATTCAGAAGACATTGGGCCGGACAGTGAAGATAGTTTATTAGGTTCTTCTCCAACTAATTTGGAGAAGAACCATAAAACCTAATAACAACCATTCGTTTGCTGTATGTACAATGAATCAGCAGGATATGATATCATCACTAATGCACTATGAACCCAAAATTTCTGACGAAGGGATTGCAGAAAAGGGTCATTTCTGGATGGAAAGGGGGGGGCAACGATTTAGCCGGACGTCATTGATCTCAAGTCGATCCTTGCTTCGTACTGGCTGGCATCGGGTCCTCTTGAAATAACAAAACCCATTTTTTTGGCCAAAGCGAGCATATTTTTATTTTCAGCCAATATCGCTCCCCAAACGGATTCCATACCCCGCTCCCTGGCAATGGCGATAAGGCGCTCCATCAAGGTGACGCCGATCCCCTTTCCCTGGCAGGCGTCGGCGATCACAACAGAAAATTCAGCCTTCGTGCCTTCCGGGTTACCCATGAGACGGGCCACTCCAAGCAGTTTTTCCGTTGATTCGGCACTATCTATGGCAACGAGAGCGATGTCACGATCATAATCAATCTGGGTGAAACGCGCCAGCATCTTTGGCGGCAGGGATTTTATGGGACTGAAGAACCGATAGTAGATGGTCTGTGGAGACAGATTATTAAAGAGGTCTTGTAGAAGTGTTGAATCTTCCGGCTTGATAGGGCGAATAAAAAGCCGCATGCCTGCTTTCGTGGTCGTGGTCATCTCATACTCATTGGGGTAAGGGCTGATGACGAGATGATGGGGCGCAGTGACATCTGACGGTTTGATAATCACCCTTGCGTCCACCGCGCACGCCCTATCTTCCAGCAAGATCATGGGATTGATATCCAGTTCCGCAATCTCGGGGAAATCTGTAACCAACTGGGAAAGGCGAACCAAGACCTCTTCAAGCAACGCCAGCCTCGCAGGAGGCCGGTTGCGATAGCCTCTCAGCATCTGATAAACCCGTGTACCCTCTATGAGCCTCCGGGCCAGCAACCGATTCAATGGAGGGAGGGCAATAGCCAAGTCTCTCATGATTTCGGTCATAATGCCCCCCATGCCGAAGAGTATCACAGGACCAAAATCAGCATCCATCTTACTTCCCAGAATAAGCTCGTAGTCCGGGTCTATAAGCATGGGTTGGACAGTGACACCCAAGAGCTCGGATTTTGGTGCATAGGTACGCGCGTTCGCCATGATTTTCGAAAAAGCATCACTAACATCCTTTTCGCGTCGGAGGTTCAGTTTTACACCGTGAACATCGGACTTATGAGAGATATCACGGGAATTAACCTTCATGACGACTGGATACCCCATCTCTTGGGCCAGTTGTATAGCCTTGTCCGGAGAGTCCGCAACTGCCGTCCGATTCACTGGGATACCATATGCCTTTAAAAGCGCTTTTGATTCGGCTTCAGTGAGAAGGGTATTCCCTTCTTTCAAAGCTTTCTCTATATTCTCCTTTGCACTGGAACGGTCAAATTTGAGGGCGACAGGTAGTTTCGAGGGCACCTCATACAACATTTCCAGGTTGCGTTTATATGAGTACATATGCTTGAATGCCGCAATCGCTCTTTCCGGTGTTTCATAGGTGGTGATACCGGCCTTGTTGAGGACTTGACGTCCTTCTTCTGCGTTTTCTCCCCCCATCCACACGGCAAATATGGGAGGATGCGGTTTGCCGCTCACAAGCTCCAAGACAATCTCGGACACGGCAAGTGCATGCCCCATGGACTGAGGGACAAGAATGATTACCAGCGCCTTGATCTCCTTGGCCGAAAGA
Source organism: Deltaproteobacteria bacterium (assembly GCA_030621455.1). Classification (GTDB taxonomy): domain Bacteria; phylum Desulfobacterota; class UBA8473; order UBA8473; family UBA8473; genus JAUXHQ01. Next base: position 3,310 of record JAUXHQ010000067.1, on the reverse strand, counting down.
CAGACTTCTATTGACCGTTTCCACTGTTCGGGCGATGCATCACCCAGGATATGAATGGGATTTCCCTTACTCCAGAATGGTGGGAGGAATTCATCTAACTTCTTCATGGTCTCCGGGCTGAGAGAGGCCGGTTCAAGACCATAGAAGGCCAAGACGTCAGCGGCCATAACACCCGGGCCCCCTCCGTTCGTGATGATGGCAAGGCCGGGGCCGGAGGGAAGAGATTGCTTGGCCATCAGTTCTGCACAGTCAAATAGTTCCCCAATTGTGTTCACGCGCACAATACCGGCCCGCTTAAATGCCGCATCATAAACCGCATCTTCACCAGCGAGAGCACCAACGTGGGAAGAAGCAGCCCGTGCGCCCGCCCCGGATTTCCCAGCCTTCAAAACAACGATGGGTTTCACCCGTGAGACTGCCCGCGCAGCGCTCATGAACTTCCTCATATTGGTGAGACTCTCAAGGTATAGAACGATGCTGCTGACATCCGGGTCATCACCCATGTAATTGATCAAATCTCCGCAATCTACGTCGAGCATGGAACCGATACTGACAAAATACCTGAAACCAATGCCTTCCTTCTGGGAGAGGTCAAGGATGGCCGTGCAAATTGCCCCGCTCTGCGAAATAAAAGCAAGGTTTCCCGATGGAGGCATCGATCCGGCAAAGGTTGCATTGAGCCTTGATTCGCTAGAGATAATCCCAATGCAGTTCGGACCTACAATTCGTAAGCCCCCCCTGCCCGCTTGCCCTTTGATTTCTTCTTCCAGCTTCTTACCTTCCAATCCTCTCTCTCTCCCCCCTGCCGAGATAATAATCACGCCGCCTACCTTCGCCTCCACACAATCTCTGATAATGGAAGGGACCCCGATTATCGGTGTGGCTAATATTACCAGATCAACGGGCTGCTCAATATCCGATATGGAGGGATACGCATCAAAGTCTTTTATGATTTTGTACTGTGGATTTACCGGAAAGATCTTCCCTCGATATCCGCCTTCTATCACATTCTCTATCAGGGAACACCCGACACTACCCTTCTTTTCGCTGGCTCCAATGACAGCGACTGAAGAAGGCTCAAAGATCTTATCGAGATTGTAGGTACTCATGACAATTTACCCCCAGCGTTGTTTTTTTCTTCTCACATAATAATCACAAAGTTGATATGGTTGTCAAGAGCCCACCGTGATTTAAAGAGGATAGGCTTTTTGTATGCCAGTATTCGATGCACCCGGGGCCTTACCTCACTTTCATCATGTTATATGGGGGCTGGGGTCAGGGGGGATAGGATGGGACATTGTTGAAAAGTCCGGGATGAGAAGGGGACAATATAGTCAAAGTATTAGAGGAAGAACATCTAAAATTACAGAGGTTCAAAGTATATTATGGTGTTACTGTCGGCACGGTCATGCCGTGGTGGAAAATATAACCTACTACAAGGGCAACAGGTAGAATAAAGAGAAAGAGCGCTATAAAGTATATAAAGACCATCTTCCCGAATTTAGCCTCAGCGAGTTTCTTGAAATCTGTAATGATCCCTATACTTACGAAGGTGAGCATAAAAAAGAGCTTTCGCATACCTTTTTCAACAGGCACAGCCCCCACTTTTGCGGAATCGGTCAAGTCCGGTGCCAAGAATAGTATCCCAAGATAGGCAAACCACGTAAAGAAGTACCCAAGGACGAATTTTGGGAACCTGTGCCAGACCTCTGATGCCGGTACGTGTTCTCCCGGTATTCGGTCTATTTTATATACCCAGACGAGTGCCAGCACAAAGGCCCACAGCCCAATGAACATATCAATCCAGATCTTGGTCATGATGGCACTTGTGGTTATCCAGCCTTCCTCCCATTTTGTACCGTCAAGGTTCTCTTTTCTGTTCCGCATGAGTTCATCCATTACTGCACCGGCGGCAGCATCAGCACCATCTGTTTTTACGGACATGCCCATGGAAGCACCCGCCACAATAGGCTCATTTATTAGGGTGGCGGTAAATAGAGGTGGTAAGATAACAAGCTCTATGACCGCATAAACCACAATCAGGGTAGATACCATTACAGGGATCAAAGGTTTTGCCCTGACCGCCCCTCCAGTAGCTACAGCAGCGGAAACCCCGCAGATGGATATACCAGAGGATAGAACCGCTGCTGTTTTTCGCGGTAATTTGAAGAACTTCCTTGCAAGTAGATACGTTCCAGGCCAAAATATTAGATATGCCACTATAGTTGCAGCTGCCCCGGTAATTGCCAGTTCAAAGACAAAATCTGCGGCCTTCATGGCCATGTATCCCACCTTAACTCCGAGAAAGACGATTGCAGTCTTGATGAACCATTCCGGTTTAGCTGCTTCACTTAAAAAGGCGGCAAATTTCTTAAAAAAGTTTCCAATAATGAGCCCGACAAGTAGGGCCAATATATATGACCCGCCACCGCCTAGAGAAAGGCTGTAAGATAACCCATATTGAGCCCGATTCGTTATATTAGCTGCCAGAAATACATGATGCCCTGCGACCCAGACAGCATATGTAATTATGAAGATAATCGTCCATCCTGCTAAATATTTTTTCACATTCCATTTCATTGATGCTGCGCCGATACACGTAGCAATGGTAAAAATAATATAGGTTACCGCGAGACTACCCATCGGTCCCAGACTTTGATAAGCCTTACCTAGGGGGTTAAGGCCTTTAACAAGCGGTACGGTACCACCCCACTTGGACGGATAGGTTACCCAACCGACAAGATCGACCCCTGTTACAGAAAATAACCCCAAGAAGAAAAAAGCGAGTCCCAACCACACAGACCACCAGTCTTCCTGGGTACGCATCCCTGAATACCATCTTCTATTTGTTAACGCTTCCATGGTAATCGTTTTGTATCCTTATAATCCATCATTAGTCTTTAATAATCATCCCTCTATGAATCTATAATTTCGAGATTTATCAACTATCCACTTCGATTATTCTGTTGAAATAATGCTGTGCATACTGTCGCATCCACTGAGGGAAAGTTGAATTGTCAAAAGTCATAAGCACTCTCATCTTTTCGTTTGTTTTACGATATATCTTCTGTTTAATAAGTTTTCTGACCTCAGCATCCAAGATTTCAAGGGTTTCAGCCGCTACACTCAGGATTCCATTCCTGGCGATCCAATTTTTGCCATCATGAGTAATGATTACCTCAACCATACACCTGCCCTTTCGCTAGTTTTTTTGGGTGATTTCATATTTACGTTCCCCACTTTGGGGGCTTTTTCTTTGATTTCATAACACTCTTACCCCACTTTTAATCTTTTTCATGACAGAGATGCC
>JAUXHQ010000189.1 GCA_030621455.1 Deltaproteobacteria bacterium | reverse complement strand
CAAGAAAGTGATACGCTCCATAACACATGAAGAGTCGAAGCAGCTCTTGAACCATATCATGGGACTTACCACAGCTTCAGAAATAAGGTCATTTATGAAGGCAGAAATGGGAAAGCGTTTCCCGATAGAATTTAGGAAATTAGAGGATGCGGATTGATGATTTTTAGTGTTAACGGTTTAAACGGTTGCAAAGGAGAGTTCTATGCCAGCTAAGAAATTTCTGTTTACTTCAGAATCGGTCACAGAGGGGCATCCTGATAAGATAGCCGATCAGATCTCCGACGCTATACTCGACACGATTATTGCGCAAGATCCGAAAGGGAGGGTAGCCTGTGAAACTCTTGTAACAACGGGAATGGCAATCATAGCAGGGGAGATTACTACTGTTTGCTATGTAGATATGCCGAAGATAGTAAGGGAAACCATCAAAGAGATCGGGTATAATGATTCGTCCATGGGCTTTGACTGGGAAACCTGTGCGGTATTAACCTCCATTGACCAGCAGTCTCCCGATATAGCGCTTGGCGTGAATGCGGTCGACGGAAAAGATCAGGGAGCCGGCGACCAGGGTCTGATGTTTGGCTTTGCTTGTGACGAAACCCCGGAGTTGATGCCCATGCCGATAGTCTATGCCCATAAACTGACCATGAGGTTGGCCAAGGTCAGAAAAGAGGGTATACTTGAATTCATTCGGCCGGATGGAAAATCCCAGGTCACCATTGCGTATGTGGATGGTAAGCCAACGAGGGTTGATGCGGTAGTCGTCTCTTCCCAGCATACCCCGGATGTGGGATACGCGTCGCTGAAAGAGGGGATAATCGAAGAGGTTATCAAGAAGGTTATCCCTGAGGATCTTTTGGATGAAGAGACCAAATACTATATTAATCCCACCGGACGGTTTGTTGTGGGCGGCCCTCAGGGGGACTGCGGCTTGACCGGCAGGAAGATAATCGTTGACACTTATGGGGGGCAGGGGAGCCACGGAGGTGGATGTTTTTCAGGAAAGGATCCGTCAAAAGTGGACAGGAGCGCCTCCTATATGGCCCGTTACGTGGCCAAGAATATCGTGGCGGCAGGCCTGGCAAGAAGATGCGAGGTTCAAGTGGCCTATGCAATCGGCGTGGCAGACCCAGTTTCAGTCATGGTAAATACCAATGGGACAGGCGTTTTGCCCTCGGATAGAATTGTAGAGATAGTCGAGGAGAATTTTATTCTGAAACCCTCACGAATAATAGAAGAACTGGACTTGCTAAGACCGATATATAAGAAGACCGCATGTTATGGTCATTTTGGAAGGACGGATCCTGATTTTACATGGGAGAAGACCGACAAAGTTGACTTGCTGAAACGTGCTGCCGGTATATGAGGAGGTTGAAATGAATTTTGACATTACAGATATAGGCCTTGCGGAAAAAGGGAAACTCCGGATTGAGTGGGCAGGCAGAAGCATGCCGGTCCTGAATTCCATTAGAGAAAGGTTTCAAAAGGAAAAACCGCTGGAAGGGGTTAGAATTGCTGCCTGTCTTCATGTTACGACGGAGACTGCCGGGTTAATGAGAACTTTGAAGGCTGGAGGTGCCTCTGTTGTGGTTTGTGCATCCAACCCTCTAAGCACACAGGATGATGTCACCGCATCCTTAGTTAAGGATTATGAGATCCCGGTATACGCAAGGAAGGGGGAAGATAATGAAACCTATTACCGGCATATAGATGCCACCCTGGATATAGCGCCTATGATTACCATGGATGACGGCGCGGACCTGGTGTCCACCTTACATTCCAAAAGGACGGAACTGATTGATGGTATAGTTGCGGGAACGGAAGAGACCACCACCGGAATCATAAGACTTCGCAGCATGGCAGAGAAAGGGGTCTTGAGGTTCCCTATTATAGCGGTCAATGATGCCGACACAAAGCACCTTTTTGATAACAGATACGGAACCGGACAGAGTACAATCGATGGAATTATTCGAGCTACGAATCGTCTGCTGGCAGGATCCGTCTTCGTGGTCTGTGGATACGGCTGGTGTGGCAGAGGCGTTGCTATGAGGGCAAGAGGCATGGGCGCCAACGTAATAGTAACCGAAGTAGATCCCTTGAGGGGGTTGGAGGCTGTAATGGACGGGTACCGTGTCCTGCCCATTGGAGATGCGGCTAAAATTGGGGATTTCTTCTGTACACTTACCGGCGATATCAACGTTGTAAGGAAAGAGCACTTTCTTGCGATGAAAGATGGGGCTATCATAGCTAACTCAGGTCATTTTAATGTGGAACTGGAATTAACGGCACTGGAAGAGATAAGCAAGGGCAAGAGAGCGATTAGAGACTCTCTGGATGAGTTTACACTCTCCGATGGTCGCAAGGTATATGTGCTTGGCGAAGGAAGGCTTGTTAATCTTGCGGCAGCGGAGGGACATCCCTCAAGTGTGATGGACATGAGCTTCGCAAATCAGGCATTGACCGCGGAGTATTTGGCAAGAAATGGCAATAAATTAGAAAATAAGGTGTATAAGGTCCCTGCAGAAATAGACAAGAGGATAGCAAAGCTCAAGCTTGACTCCATGGGTATAAAGATAGACACCCTAACGGAGGAGCAGGAAGAGTATCTGGCATCTTGGGAGTCGGGAACATAGGGAAAAACGTATTTGAGAAGTTAGACTTCTATTGGGAATAATCTACCTGATATTCGAATGTCGCTATGATATTTAGCCTGTCAATCCCCATCTTCTGAGGGATTGGGTAGTAAGGGGCCGCACATTTCACCGCATTCAGAGCCCCGCTGTCGAGAACCCGAAATCCAGAGGAGCGTAAGAGTTCAAGGCCCCCAAGTCTGCCGCTTCTCAGGATTGAGAACATCAGGGTTAACCTGCCCTGGATCTCCTCCGTCCTTGCCTCGGAAGGATATTCCCAAGCCAATTCAATCTTCCTTTTAATCCTGGATGAGTATGACGTATACTTGGGATTTTTTGTGTCCAACAGGATCGTGTCTTCTCTCTTGGGAGGTGTAGATTTCCGTTGTTTGTAGCTTTTAGTAAGACCTATGGGCCTGACACTGGGACGATCTGTTTTTTTAGGTTTTCGTGACTGCAGTTTTTTTGTGCGTTTTCCAGGTCGAAGGGGTTCTCGGATCCGCTTCCGGGCAAGTTTTTCTTTTTTTAGTTTTTTCTCTTGGGGCGGCAGGGGCATAATCTCCACACTGAGCGTGTTGTCCTTGTCTCTGGCAGGTTTGTGGTAAAGGTTTCCCACAATGGAAATCATGGATAAGTGGATGGCAATTGAGATGAGCAGGAATACTTTGAAGCTATACTTTCCCATACCATTAATTATACCATCCGAGTTGTGATAGTCAAGGAACCGAGGAACCGGAGCCACCTAAGGTAGTGGTATCCTAATGATACATTCTGACTAACCGGAATCGGGAGGGAAGATTTACTGACGTGCCCTTTTCTCTCACCTGTCCAAAATCTCCCTTATTTTGTGGGACAATTCTTTCACGCCGAAAGGTTTTTGGATAAAACCGTTGCAACCACGATCCAGTATTTCATTTGCCAGGCCGTTGATGCTGTATCCGCTTGAAAGCAGAACTATTATTTCAGGGTCGATCTGCTTCAAGCCGTCATAGGTTTCTCCACCACCCATATCGGGCATGATCATATCAAGGATAACCATATCAACCTGATCCTGATTTCTCTCATAGATCTCTAGAGCTTCCCTTCCACTCATTGCGGTTATGACCTTGTACCCCAACTCCTCTAAGAGCTCCTTGTTGATATCGATTATCATGTCTTCATCGTCAACCAGAAGAATTATCTCGCTACCTTTCAAAATCTTCTTGGTTGAATCCTTTTCTCCAATGATTTCCTTTTCAGAAGCCGGCAAGTATATATTAAAGGTGGCCCCTTCACCTTTCTCACTAGAGACATCGATGATCCCATTATGGTTCTTGATGATTCCATAAACGGAGGCAAGACCTAACCCTGTTCCCCTTCCCATCTCCTTGGTCGTAAAGAATGGGTCAAATATTCTCTGCTGTGTCGCCTCATCCATGCCCAACCCGGTGTCAGTAACAGAGATATTCACATAATTACCAAGTTTCACAGGGTAAGCCCTGATGAAATTCTCGTCAAGTACAACATTCTCTGTTCCAAGATAGAGTTCACCACCTCCAGGCATAGCCTGCCATGCATTGACATACAAGTTTAGAAGCACCTGTTCGATTTGCCCTTGATCAACTTCTACCATCCAAAGTTGTTTATTATATTTTTTATGAATCTTTATCTCTTTCCTCGTACTCCCGAACATCCTGGAACTTTTCTCAATAAGGATGTTAAGGTCAGCCGATTTCACTTCGTATTTCCCGCCTCTGGCAAAACCCAGCAATTGTTTCGTGAGATCAGCACCTTTTTTTGTGTATTGTTCAATGTGTTCCATTTTTTGATAATGTGGACGGGTGGAATCTGTATCAAGGAGCATTAGAGAGACATTCCCTTGGATGCCCATGAGCAGATTGTTGAAGTCATGAGCGATGCCGCCGGCAAGGGTACCTAAAGCTTCCATTCTTTGTGCATGCTTGAGCTGGAGTTCAAGCCTATCTCTTTCTTTTTCGGCCAACTTTCGATTGGTGATGTCACGTGCTATGCCTTGAACGCCAATAATTTTATTTGGCTCTATATGGATTCCAGGTTGGTAATTTTACGTGACAATCATTTCGGGGTAGATTTTTTTTAGGTTTTGTATTAAGGTCTCCTGGGCACGTAAATACTCTATACCCAGGAGGATT
>JAUXHQ010000291.1 GCA_030621455.1 Deltaproteobacteria bacterium | reverse complement strand
GGTCCCAATACTTGCGTTGATTAGAAACCATTGTCTGTCTCCTTCCGTAGATAGTGTCTGAACGAAAACCAGGATTTTTCGTCAAGGTCAAGGAAGATCAAAATTTTAACCGCAGGAATATATTGAATATTTTGAGGATTAAAATTTTTATCCGACGCAGAGATTGGCGAAAAAGACAGTTTTCGTTCGGGCACTAGATAAGGATGTTGCCAAAACTTCATTATCAGAAAGTATATTCCCTCAGCTTTCCTCGTCATCTCCCACTTACCCGAGGCTTCCTATTCTTCTGCCCCTTACTGTTTTTCTAAAGGCCTCGCTTTCAGCAGTTATCCTGTCCGTATTGTTATCTCTGATGACCTCCACTGCCGGAAGGCCTTCGGCACGGATATTGAGGAGTTGGTCAACCAGGATTTTGTCGACACCATGTCCCTTCAATGCTCCCGGAGACCACTCTTTTGCTAGGTCCATAACCCCCGTTTTTCCTTCTCTTAAAAACGTATGGGCGATGATTGAGACTACAACAGTATGGCCGGAAATACAAGCGATGTCTGATTCTCTTATGGCATACCCATTGCCGTTGAAAGAGACAGCCAGGCCCCCTCCCCGCTTAACCATATTGAGAGCATCACTATCTGTGATGCTGTCTCCCACGTAGAGAACATCCTGTATGTGGTTTCCGGTGACCCGGAGGCTATGTAACAGGGCATTTGCCTTCTCGATACCACCGATAGGGTTGATGTCCTCCAACATCTCCCCGGATCTCATGGACCGTATCTCTTCCCAGAAGAATGCGTCGAGCCTTTTCACGGTGTCTTTCACTTGGTCCGGGAGTTCGTGGAATGTGCGTACGTCCGTATTAAACTCGAGTTTCGGCAACGAGTTTATCTCTTCACGGACCTTCTTAAGCCTCTTAACCTCGTCTGTTCCTATGACATACCTATTCAGATCGAGTTTAGTGCAATAGACATGCTCTCTGTCAAAACCCACGAGATCACAAAGAGCATTGAGGTAGGGCTCGTAGCTGGTGCTGATTATAAAAGCGGGCATCCTGTCACTTATATATTTCAATGAAGATTCCGCCCCTGAAACAAGGATAATATTCCCGGCACTGTATTCCCGGATCTTTTCATTCGTGGCCCCGTACGCCTTCAGAAATGGCAGGATCAGTTTCAGCGTATCCCCCGCCTTATATCCGGTCCTCCTCACTATATCCGCAAGGATATCATCGTACTTACTTATCTGGGCAAAAAATCTGTCCCCGTCGGGTATGAAGTGTCTTGCCAGCTCATACGCATTATCATTCAACGATATGGGACCTTCACAGTCTGTATTGAATTGTCTTTTCTTCATCTCTATTACGACTCAGGGTTAACGGAAATCCTTACCCGCATCTAGCCGGTTCTCTATTTCCTTATTCAAACACAACCCGTCCTTTACGACTTCATCGCCCACCCATATCTTCTTGTCCTCAATCCTGACCCTGCCATCTGCAAAGGCTTTGATTGTTTGAACTAATAGGGGCATTTCTCTCATGAATCCATGCTTTCTGATCTCCATAAAGAGCCCATTTCTTTCCCCATCTCCATCAATAATCTCCCCAAGGCCTTTTGTCTCCAACCTCCGATGCAAATCATCCCATAGTGTGTGGAAAGCAGGACCCTGTATAGGAAAGGTGCAGTATGTAACAGAGGGGCCTCCATCCAACTCTCTCGTAACTAAGTGTATCATGACCCCGCTACTAGCCGCGTTTGAGCCTATCAGTTTCCATATTACTTCCTGCCATGTACCTGAAGGACCTCCCGGCTCCGCTGGATGAAGGTTTATCATGTCCAATCTCTCACACATCTTGCTACTGGCTATCAACATATAGCCTGCCAGTACATTCAAGTCGGGCGCATATCCGGCTAACGTCCTTTCAACCTCGTCGTGGTATTCCGTTCTCCACTTCACCAAAGCCTCCGGGTCTCTTCTTCCCTTTTTTCTGATACCAGGTCTAAAAGCCTTGGAGGAACAAGAGATCAAGTTGATACCGTAATCCTCCACCATCCTCAGGAATATATCACTCTCCTCGCTTTCACCGAAGACCCTATTGCAGAAGACGAAGGACAGACCAGCTTTGATCTCATCTTTCCTTATAGCTTCATAAATTGCTGTTAGCAGGTCTCTTGCAGCCTTGTCCCGACCGGTAGAGAACCATCCGATTCTATAACCCATATCCTTCTATTTATTAATAATTTAATGAAAAGTCAAGATTTTACTGTAGTGTAACCTTTTTTCGTTTGATGCTCAGTAACCACCGTCATGTTTGTTGCCGGTTGCTTGCTTCTTGTTGCCTGTTGTACGTAAGGACCTGTCGTAATTTCATATAATCCAATGAAAATTCGACCCAATTGTCACCAATGCTTGATGCAGAATTGTAGTTCACAAAGGGAAACAAGAAGTAAGCGGCCGGCAACTGGAATGCTGGAACGAAAAAAGGTTACACTCATTTTACAGTTTCAGATGAACACAGATTGACTATTTACCTTGTACATG
>JAUXHQ010000257.1 GCA_030621455.1 Deltaproteobacteria bacterium | reverse complement strand
AGCCTTGGATCGTAGCGATATAGGGGCCAGTACCCGGATTCCACGGCCCTCTTTCCCTCTTCCTGGCTCTTGCCCATGTCGATACCGTGATTTATGCACGGAGAATAGGCTATGATCAGAGATGGCCCGGGGTAACTCTCTGCTTCAACGAGAGCCTTTATAAATTGATTCTTGTTTGCGCCCATGGACACAGAGGCTACGTAAACATAACCGTATGTCATGGCCATCTTCCCCAGATCCTTTTTGCCGATGGGTTTGCCACTGGCCGCAAATTTGGCGACAGCTCCTGTAGGCGTTGCTTTTGAGGATTGACCGCCTGTATTAGAATAGACCTCCGTATCGAGGACAAGGATGTTTATATCATGACCGAGGGCGATGACATGGTCCAATCCACCATAGTCGATATCATAGGCCCATCCGTCACCGCCGAAGACCCAAATGGATTTCTTCACGAGAAGATCACACATGTCCAAAATATCGAGAATTAATGTATTGACAACACCTTCAGTATCTTCAAGATGGGCTTCAATGAGATCTTCAATCTTGTTGCCATATTCCCTTGACTTATCCGTATCATTCATGTTCTCCAGCCATCCCTGGAATGCCTGTTTAAGTTCATCGGATACATGAAGATTTGAGGCCTCACGAATCATCTCAGCCAATTTCTCTCGTCTATGGGTTACGCCCAGCTCCATCCCAAAACCATACTCTGCGTTGTCCTCAAAAAGAGAATTGGACCATGAAGGACCATGTCCCTTCTCATTAATTGTATAGGGGCAAACCGGGGCCGATCCGCCATAGATGGAAGAACAACCCGTTGCGTTGGCAACCATCATTCGATCACCGAACAGCTGTGTAATAACCTTGATATATGGTGTTTCACCACATCCGGGACATGCCCCTGAGAACTCAAAGAGAGGCTGGCAGAATTGACTGCCCTTCACCGATGTGACCGGCATCAAGTTGTCCATAACAGGAAGCTCCGTGGAAATTTTGTGATTAGGGATTTGTATTTCCATCTGTGTGGCTAATGGCTTCATGACAAGGGCCTTCTCCTTGGCCGGGCATATGTCCGCACAATTACCGCATCCGACACAATCAAGAGGGCTCACCTGAATGCGGTATCTCAGCCCCTTTAATTCCTTTCCTTTGGCCTCAACGGTCACAAAATCTTGAGGGGCCCCATGGAGGTCTGTGTCCCGGGCCAAGACAGGACGGATTGCTGCGTGGGGACACACAAACGAACACTGGTTGCATTGGATGCATTCATCCGGTTGCCATTCCGGGATGTTGATGGCCACACCCCGCTTTTCATATTTTGTGGTGCCCGTAGGAAAAATACCGTCCGGACTGAAGGCGCTGACCGGGAGTCTGTCTCCCTGCTGGGCCAGCATCGGTCGCATTACATCGGTTACGAATTCAGGCACGTCTTCTTCTGCGTAGGCCTCCCGGCCCTCATTGGCCCATGACTGAGGTATCTCTATCTTTTTCAAGGCGCTGACGGCATTGTCCACAGCATCGATATTCATCCGGACGACCTCATCCCCCTTCTTTCCGTACGTCTTTTTGATGGCTTCCTTCATATATTCGAAGACTTCCTCAGGAGGAATGACCTTGGCTATCTGAAAAAACGCCGCCTGCATAATCATGTTGATGCGTCCGCCGAGACCCAATTCTGCAGCGATCTTGACTCCATCAATATTATAAAAACTGAGCTTTTTACCTGCGATTACCCTCTTCATATGAGCGGGAAGTTTTGTCTCCATCTCCTCAAGGGTCCACGGTGAGTTGAGAAGAAAGTCGCCTCCCTCCTTGATACCGTCCAGAATATCGTACTGGTTGACAAACGCAGGGTTGTGGCAGGCAATAAAGTCGGATTTGGTCAGGAGATATGGGGACTGGATCTTGTGGGGTGAAAACCTGAGGTGAGACATGGTTATACCACCGGATTTCTTGGCATCATAGGCAAAGTAGGCCTGTGAAAACATGTCCGTGTTTTCACCGATTATCTTTATTGCGTTTTTGTTTGCCCCGACAGTTCCATCCGCACCGAGCCCCCAAAATTTGCACCGCACCGTTCCCTCTGGAGAAGGGTCGATCTCGGGGCCTAATTCGAGAGAGGTGTGGGTTACATCATCCACAATACCTACGGTAAAATGGGTCTTGGGGGCGGTTGAACGAAGATTGTCAAAGACCGCCTTTACCATGGTAGGGGTGAAATCCTTGCCCCCGAGTCCGTACCTTCCGCCTACAATAGTCGGCGCATCCTTTTTCCCGTGGAAGACAGTGCACACATCCTGAAAAAGTGGCTCTCCCAGAGCCCCTGGCGTCTTAACCCTCTCAAGAACAGCAACCCTTTGTGCTGTGGCAGGCAGGGTCCTCAAAAAGTGTTCAATGGAAAACGGATGGTACAGTCTGATATTGACAAGACCGACCCGCTCTCCAAGCCCGTTAAGGTAATTCACCGTTTCTTCTATAACATCGCAACTCGATGCCATGGAAATTATTACCCTGTCTGCTTCCGGATCCCCCACGTAATCGAACAGGTCATATGAACGACCCACCAGGTCACTAACCTTCTTCATTTCTTCCTGCACAATATGGGCAACGCGGCAGTAAAAAGGGTTGGCGCCTTCCCGGTTCTGGAAAAATACATCGGGATTCTGTGCGGTTCCCCTGAGTTGCGGGTGTTCCGGATTCATGGCCCTGGCTCTGAAACCATCGATGGCCTCCCAGTCCACCAGTTTTGCCATATCGGCATAATCAATCATCTCTATCTTCTGTACTTCAGACGACGTTCGGAATCCATCGAAGAAATGGATAAAAGGAAGGCTGGCGCGAATACTGGAGAGATGCGCCACAAGGCCCAGGTCCATCACCTCCTGCACAGATGCCGATGCCAGCAAACAGAAACCGGTTTGTCTCACTGCATTGATATCCGAGTGGTCCCCGAATATGGAGAGGGCATGTGTGGCAATGGCGCGGGCGGATACATGAAAAACAGTGGGCATAACTTCCCCGGAAATCTTGTACATGTTGGGTATCATGAGCAGGAGGCCCTGGGATGCGGTAAAGGTTGTCGCCAGTGTCCCTGCGGAAAGCGTTCCATGCACAGCGCCCGCAGCGCCCGCTTCCGACTGCATCTCCACCACCCTCATAACTTGGCCAAAGATATTTTTCCTCCCGTAAGCGGCCCATTCGTCGCAGTATTCACCCATACTACTCGATGGTGTAATGGGATAGATTGCGGCCACTTCACTCAATCCATAAGCC
>JAUXHQ010000292.1 GCA_030621455.1 Deltaproteobacteria bacterium | reverse complement strand
TGTCCCCTTTTTGATCTTCGAGTCTTTGAGGATATATTAAGTAGGATACCGAGACCTATAAAGTTGGCCAATAAAGATGACCCTCCATAGCTTACGAAGGGGAGCGTGATACCTTTTGTCGGCAAAAGTCCCATAGTGACCCCCATATGTATGGTTGCTTGCAGGCCCACCATCGTTGTTATACCCAGAGCCAGGTAAGTACTGAACAGATCCGAAGACTGAATGGCCATCCTGATACCGCGGAAGATGAAAATAAAGAATACGAATAGTACCGCAAGTACTCCGATTAGCCCCAACTCCTCACCGATAACGGAGAAGATAAAATCTGTATGCAGCTCCGGCAGAAAGAATAGCTTCGCTTTTCCATCCCCCAACCCTCGTCCAAGTATCCCCCCCGAACCGAAAGCATACCAGGACTGAATAAGCTGAAAGCCTGAATCCGCCTGATACTCCCAGGGATTTAGATATGCCAGTATCCTCTGACGTCTGTAATCGGTATTGGCTATCAAAAAGTAGAGGATAGGTGAGGCCAAGAGTAGGGTCAGAGAAAGGTGGAATATTCTTACGCCGGCGGCAAAGAGGAATGGAAGAGCAACAACACCGATGCACACAGCCGTCCCCATATCCGGTTGTTCAACAATTAACAACATTACAATGCCTAAGATTATAAGATGTGGGAGGACCCCCACAGAAAATTTCTTGATATTTCCTTCATTTTTTGCCAGTGAATACGCGAGATAAACGATCAGGGCTATTTTGGCAAATTCGGAAGGCTGGATAGATACCCCCCCAATCTTCAGCCATCTGGTTGCCCCCCCAACCTTAACCCCAATTCCGGGAATCAATACTGCTATGAGAGAAACACAGCTTACCCCCAATATTATATATACGATCTTTCCGTAGAAATGATGGTTTACCCTTGATGCCACAATCATCACAAGTAAACCGACGAATGCAAAGAGTGCCTGTCTTTTCAAAAAGAAGCATCCATCGTGAAACCTATCTGCAGCCAGCACCGCACTGGCACTGTATACCATAACGATGCCAGCACAAACCAGCGCCAAGCTGGAAATCAACAGTATCTTATCAAACCCGGCCTCTTCCTTCATGCACATCTTTCCCTGTTTGATCCGTTCCGTGTTTCAATGCTCTGACAAATCCCTTAAATGCATTTCCTCTCTCTTCATAATCTCTAAACATATCGTAACTTGAGCAGGCAGGGGAAAATAGAACCACATCTCCATGGGAGGCTTTGGAAAACGCCAGTTCTACCGCATCTCTCAATATATGCGCTTTGAAGGGTTGGGTTAGAGGACCCAAATTCTTGTAAATAGCTTCTCCGGCTTCACCGAAAACAACCAGTGTTTTGACCTTTTCTTTGACCAAATCCTTCAAACTGTCGTATCCTGTCCCCTTGTCTTTCCCCCCGGCGATAAGGATTATCGGTTGATCAAAACTCTCTAGGGACTTCTCTACAGCTCCGATATTGGTTGCCTTTGAATCATTATAGAAGTCCACCTCGCATACCTCGTCCACAAACTCCAAACGATGCGCAAGGCCTTCAAAATTGTTCACTGTCTCTTTGATATCCTCCGACGCACACCCACAAACCTCCGTTGCAGCTATAGCAGCCATGATGTTCTCAACATTATGGGATCCCTTTATCTTGAATAAGTCCGTGCTGTAGTGGTGCGTTTCGTCAAGGACCTCTGAGACAATGGATTGGCCGCGCAGGTAGACCCCCTTTTCAATCTTATGCTTTTTGCTGAAATAGATCTTTCTCACCTTTTCCAGGGAATCACCAATCTCTAAAACCAACCGGTCATCTGCATTCAAAATGGCAATATCTCCTTCCCTTTGATTCAAGAATATCCCCTTCTTGGCCTTCACATAATCAATGTAGGAAGGATATCGATCCAAATGATCAGGGGAGATATTCAACAGCAAGGCGACCTTCGGTCTAAAGGCACTTATACCCTCCAGTTGAAAACTGCTGATCTCTGCCGCCACGTACTCCGCTTCTCTACCGGACCTCACATACTCTATAAGGGGATTGCCGATGTTACCGCCCACAAAGATCTCTTTCCCGGACTTCTTAAATATCTCACCTATTAGGGTTGTGGTGGTGGTCTTTCCGTTTGTCCCGGTAATTGCTATAATAGGGGCATTAATAAAGCCATACGCCAGTTCTATCTCGCTGATAACATCTATGCCATCATCTCTTGCCGCCCTGATGGGTCTGATAGACATGGGTACACCGGGGCTCACAACGATCATGTCGGAATCGAGGAAGGTTTCTGTATTGTGTCCTCCTGTCTCAATCTCAACGCCCAGGTCCTTCAGTCCCTTTACACCTTCATCCAAAGCATCAATGGGCCTGAAATCAGTAGCCGTTACCGCCCCTCCCCGGTCTCTCAAGAACCGGGCACACGCTATACCACTCCTTGCCAACCCAACTACCAAAAATTTCTTAGCCTCTATGGTGATCAAGTCTCTCCCCCGCATCCAGTTACTGCATAATTATAGATATT
>JAUXHQ010000060.1 GCA_030621455.1 Deltaproteobacteria bacterium | reverse complement strand
TTTAAGAAAAAGTGTAAACTACTTTATAGCTTTTATGAAGGATGCCTTTTTATATATCTTTGTTTATAGGATAGACCATATTCTGCAGGGCTTATTTGAGAAGGGGGAAGGATGGCGGTTATATATTATGGAAAAGACGCAATGTTAGAGACTTTAACCGGGAAAAAAATTGCTATTATAGGATATGGCAGCCAGGGGCATGCCCAGGCTCAAAACCTTAGGGATAGCGGTCTTGAGGTTGTAGTTGCTGAACTCGAAGGATCACCCAACTATGAGAAGGCCTTGGAAGACGGGTTCAAACCGACCAATGCCTCGGACGCATCATCACAGTCCGATGTAATACAGATTCTGGCACAGGATGATGTTCAGGCCAAATTATACGAAAATGAAGTAAAGGCGAACTTGACGGAAGGAAAGGCCCTGGTTTTCTCCCACGGATTCAATATACATTTCGGTCAGATTATTCCTCCCGACAATACGGATGTGATCATGATAGCACCAAAAGGACCCGGACACTTGGTAAGACGAGAGTATGAAAAAGGGGCGGGCGTCCCGGCGTTGATGGCTATCCACCAAGACTACACAGGCAAGGCAAAAGAAATAGCTCTGGCTTATGCGAACGGAATAGGCGCGACCCGGGCAGGGGTTATCGAAACGACATTTAAAGAAGAAACAGAGACCGATCTATTTGGCGAACAGGCCGTTCTTTGTGGAGGTGTTTCGGAGTTGGTACGGGCTGCTTTCGATACTCTGGTTGAGGCAGGTTATCAGCCTGAGATAGCCTATTTTGAATGTCTTCACGAATTGAAGCTAATCGTTGATCTCTTCTACGAAGGGGGGATCAATTACATGAGATATTCGGTGAGCGACACTGCAGAGTACGGAGACCTGATGGTTGGGAGGAGGATAATCAACCAGGAGACAAGAAAAGAGATGAAAAAGGTCCTGGAAGAGGTGCAAAACGGGAAGTTTGCAAAGGAATGGATACTCGAAAACCAGGCAAACCGGCCTGTCTATAACGCCTTGAGGAAACAGGATAGCGAACATCTCATTGAAGTAGTGGGGAAGAAGCTGCGAAGCATGATGGGTTGGATCGAAGGGAAGGACTAGCCTTGCAGCCTACGAAATTTCCTATTGTCAGAGAGGGGCTTTGGCTTGTCGTCCCTCTTTGCATACTTACTGTGATTCTCGCATTTTTGCTACCGGTCTACCTTACTATAGCATTAATAGTGATTGACATATTTCTGCTCTGCTTCTTTCGTAACCCGAAGAGAACTATACCGGACTCTGAGGGTTCCGTGGTAGCTCCGGCTGACGGGAAGGTAGTCCACGTGGGAGAGTGTGTAAATGACCAACTCTCAGGTGATAAGACCTTCAAGATCAGTATCTTTATGTCTATTTTCAATGTCCATGTGAACAGGATACCAATATCCGGCAAGATAGTGGATATATCGTACAGGAAGGGAAAGTTCTTTTCGGCGAATCTAGACAAGGCATCTCTACTGAATGAGCAAAATGCCTTGCTTTTGGAAACAGAGAACAATGAGAGGGTCCTCTTTATCCAGATCGCCGGGTTGATTGCCAGAAGGATTGTCTGTTGGATTGGCAGGGGAGACGACGTAACAAAGGGAGAGAGGTTTGGCTTAATATGCTTCGGTTCCCGCGTGGATATCTTCCTGCCTGTAAATACTAAACTCCATGTTCAAGTAGGCCAGCGAGTGAGAGGTGGAGAGACAATACTGGGGTATCTGCAATGAAAAGGATAAAAAGAAAGACAACAAGAGACAGCATGAAAAAAGGTATTTACGTATTACCAAACTTCTTTACAACCCTGAGTTTGCTCTCCGGATTCTATGCTATCATATCGGTCATGGATGGCAAGTTCCAACATGCAGCTTGTGCCATATTGGTGTCACTCCTCTTAGATGGTATTGATGGCAGGGTGGCAAGGCTCACGAGAAGCACAAGCAGGTTTGGGGTGGAATATGACTCCCTTACAGATCTGCTGGCCTTTGGGATTGCCCCGGGATTACTGGCCTTTTCATGGGCGTTGGTACCATTCGGAAGGTTCGGATGGCTGGCCGCTTTCCTTTATGTTGCATGTGGGGCCCTGCGCCTGGCGAGATTCAATGCCCAGGTAGACAGCGCTAAGGGCGACAGGTTTGTCGGTCTTCCCATTCCGGCAGCAGCAAGCCTCATAGCGTGTACCGTACTTCTCTTTTATTATATCGGACATAATGAGGGCACGAAACATATAGCGGTCCTGATCATGATTTACACACTCTCCTTTTTGATGGTAAGCAATATTAGTTACAACAGCTTTAAGGAACTCGGCCTGCTAAAGAGAAAGCCCTTTAGCTTTATGGTGGCTTTGGTCCTTATCCTCGTGGTCATCGCAGCCAGACCGCAGATTATGCTCTTCACCCTTATTCTATCCTATGTTTTGTCCGGACCTGCGGCTATGGTATTCCACAAGAAAGAAAAGGTAGGGGAAGAGTTGCCTGAAAATGAGAGCTAGGGGGTTCGTCGAGTTGGGAACCCCCAGCCTTGTTCAATCGGATACCGCAGAGTCCCCCTTCTAAAGAGGGGGATTTTGTTTTATTCCCTTCTCCGCCGTCAGGTGGAGTGGGCTGTTGGGAGAAGAAAATGACAGAGATTATCAAGATATTTGACACGACACTTAGGGACGGTGAACAGTCACCCGGCTTCAGCATGAACATGGCCGAGAAACTGAAAGTGGCGGAACAATTGGAACGGTTGAATGTGGATATTATTGAAGCGGGGTTTCCCATCAGCTCGGAGGATGATTTTCTGGCAGTGCGGGAGATTGCCAAAAACATAAGGAAGCCTCAAATTTCCGGTCTTGCCCGCACAGAGCTTGAGGATGTTGACAGGGCATGGGAAGCGTTAAAATATGCGGACAATCCGCTTATCCATATCGTTATTGCCACATCGGACATACACCTGAAACACAAGTTGATGAAGAGCAAAGATGAGGTGTTGGACGCTGCGGTGAAGGCGGTGGAACGTGCCAAAGCGTATACACCGGACGTGGAATTCTCTGCCGAAGACGCAACCCGAAGCGATGTGGACTACCTCTGTAAGATATTCGAGGTGGTGATAGATGCCGGAGCAACAACTATCAATGTACCAGACACGGTCGGTTATGCCGTTCCGGAGGAGTTTGGCTCTTTGATAAGGCATATTAGGGAAACGGTTCCAAATATCGATAAGGCCGCTATAAGCGTTCATTGTCACAACGATCTGGGTCTTGCTGTGGCAAATACCCTGGCTGCCATCAATAACGGGGCGAGGAAGGTTGAGTGTACGATAAACGGTATAGGAGAGAGGGCAGGGAACGCCTCTTTGGAAGAGATTGTAATGGCCCTCAGAACAAGAAGAGACTTTCACAAATGCGATACCAATGTGCGTCCCAAACATATTTACAATACGAGTAGACTCCTTTCTCACATTACCGGGATCACAGTGCAACCAAACAAGGCTATTGTCGGTAATAATGCATTTGCCCATGAAGCAGGAATACATCAGGACGGCGTCTTGAAGGAAAAGTCAACTTATGAGATAATGACCCCGGAATCCATCGGAGTGTCCAAAAGCACTCTGGTCTTGGGCAAACACTCGGGGAGGCATGCGTTTCGAGAGAGGTTGAAAGAAATCGGATATGAGTTGTCTGAAGAAGACCTCAACAGGGCATTTAAACGTTTTAAGGATCTGGCTGACAAGAAGAAGACGGTCTTTGACGAGGACATAGAGGCCATTATTATAGATGAGATTCTGAGAATACCGGACATTTATAAGTTGGTATACCTGAATGTGATTAGTGGAAGCGTTACTGTGCCGGTGGCCACCGTTCAGATCGAGATGAACGGAGAGGTTACCCAAGAGGCCGGCTTCGGGGTCGGTCCCGTAGATGCCGCATTTTCAGCCATTTCAAATATAATAAAGACCGAAAGTAAATTGATTCGATATGCTGTGAACTCCTTTACCGGTGGCACTGATGCCCTTGGAGAGGTTACCGTCAGGTTAGAGGAGAATGATATTCAAGTGATCGGACAGGGGGCTCATACCGACATCATTATGGCCAGCGCCAAGGCTTTTGTAAATGCCCTAAACAGGCTTGAGTACAGGAAGAAACATCCCGTCGTAGTAAAGTAAAAACGTCTTTGACGGGAATTTGGAAACGCATGCGAGTTTTCAAATTCCCGTTTTGAAGAGGGCATCCTTCGTAAGGACTTAAGAGGCGTTAACATTCTATTCAGCCATCCCGGGTTTCAGTGTTCGGGTTTCAGGTCTTGCTTTTTTCGCTCCTGACACCCTACACACTACACCGAAGAACTATGGGAAAGACGATCACAGAAAAGATACTTGCCGATCATGCCGGAGAACGTGAGGTGGAACCGGGGCAGATAATAGAAGCAAGGGTGGATATTGCCCTTGGAAATGACATTACCGCTCCTATCGCCATCAATGAGTTCAAGAAGGCAGGATGCGCAAAAGTATTTGATAGGGAGAAGGTAGTTCTCGTTCCAGACCATTTCGTTCCCAATAAGGATATTCCATCTGCCAATCAGGCCAAGCTACTCCGAGAATTTGCCAGGGAGCAAAGACTCACCCACTATTACGAGCTAGGTGACATGGGGATCGAGCACGTCCTCCTCCCTGAAAAAGGGATAGTCCTCCCTGGGGATCTTGTGATAGGCGCTGACAGTCATACGTGCACTTACGGCGCACTCGGGGCTTTCTCTACCGGTATTGGAAGCACCGACCTGGCAGCGGCAATGATTTCCGGAGAGACCTGGTTGAAGGTTCCCGAAACGATTAAGTTTGTATACACAGGGAAACTGAATAAATGGGTTGAGGGGAAGGATCTTATCCTCTTTACCATAGGGGATATCGGCGTGGACGGGGCTCTTTACAAGACCATGGAGTTTACCGGAGATGTCATAGACAAGCTCCCTATGTCCGGAAGGTTTACCATGGCTAATATGGCCATAGAGGCAGGGGGCAAGAGCGGTATAATTGTTCCTGATAGAATAACAGAAGAATATGTGAAAGACAGGGCAGAGAGAGACTACAGGTTATACTTCAGTGACAAAGATGCCACGTATTGTGACATAATAGAGTACGACGTGTCTGAGATAGAACCTCAGATAGCCTTCCCGCACTTACCGGAAAATGTCAGGGGGATCAGTGAAACGGGAAACATCCCCATCGACCAGGTGGTGATCGGATCGTGTACCAATGGAAGGCTGGAAGACCTGAGGAGGGCTGCCAATGTCTTAAAGGGGAAAAAGGTGGCTCCCTACACACGCCTCATAATTATTCCGGGCACCCAGTGGATTTACAGGCAGAGCATGAAAGAGGGACTCTTCGATATCTTCCTGGATGCCAGGGCTGCTATCAGCACTCCAACCTGTGGTCCGTGTCTTGGTGGCCACATGGGGGTTCTTGCCAAGGGAGAGAAGGCAGTTGCCACAACGAATCGGAATTTTGTGGGGAGGATGGGAGATCCGGAGAGCGAGGTTTACCTGGCAAATCCTTCAATAGCAGCGGCTTCCGCTGTGCTCGGGAGAATAGGGAGCCCTGAGGAACTCTAGGAGGCGGGGAAACCACATGAGGTTTAGAGGCAAAGTCTGGAAATTTGGGGCAGACGTTGATACCGATGCCATCATACCTGCCCGTCATTTGAACACCTCCGATCCTGGAGAACTGGCCAGGCACTGTATGGAAAACGCCAATCCGTCTTTTGCCAAGGAAGTGAAAGAAGGGGATATTATCTTCGCAAAGGAGAACTTCGGTTGTGGATCATCGAGAGAACACGCCCCCATAGCCATCAAAGCGTCGGGAATATCGTGCGTAGTGGCCGGGAGTTTTGCCAGAATATTCTATAGAAACTCCTTAAATATGGCGCTCCCCATCATGGAATGTCCGGAAGCCGTTGAAATCACCGAGGAAGGGGATGAGGTAGAGGTCAACCTCGGCAAGGGAGAGATCATAAATCACACAAGGCATAAGACCTTTGAGTGTCAGCCTCTCCCACCCTTTATGCAAAAATTGGTAGAAAGTGGGGGGTTGATGGGTTACATAAAGCAGAAATCCGGGCTACAGAGGGAGCTGAAACCCAAGTGAGTGACGATATGTATAATATAGCGGTTATACCTGGCGACGGCACCGGCCCTGAGGTCATTTCCGAGGGGCTCAAGGTGTTGAAGGCCGTTTCAGATATAAACGGATTCACGTATAATCTAATCGAGTATGACCTGGGGGGAGAGAGGTATCTCAGGACAGGTGAGATCCTGCCCGACTCGGTTGTGGAAGAACTGATGAAGGTCGATGTCATATACCTCGGCGCCATAGGCCATCCTGACGTAAAACCTGGAACCCTGGAAAGGGGGATACTTTTGAAAATCAGGTCTTTACTCGACCAATATATAAACCTTAGACCAGTAAGGTTGTACCCTGGTGTGGAAACACCCCTTAGAGATAAAGGGCCGGAGGACATTGACTTTGTAGTGGTGCGGGAGAATACAGAGGGTTTCTACACCGGGGCCGGCGGATTTTTGAAGAAGGGAACCAAGGATGAGGTGGCAATACAAGAATCCATTAACACCAGAAAAGGTGTGGAGAGGTGTCTCAGATATGCTTTTGACCTGTGTCGAAAGAGAGGCGGGACCAGGAAACTTACCCTTTGCGGAAAAACCAATGTACTAACCTATGCTTTTGATCTTTGGCACAGGGCCTTTAAAGATGTTTCCAAGGACTATCCGGATATTGCCACCGATTATGCCCATGTTGATGCGATCTCAATGTGGTTAATCAAGAACCCTGAATGGTTTGATGTTATCGTTACCGATAATATGTTTGGTGACATAATAACAGATATCGGAGCGATAATTCAAGGCGGAATGGGTATAGCCGCCGGCGGGAATATTAACCCTCACGGTACCTCCATGTTTGAGCCTATAGGGGGATCAGCTCCCAAATACCAGGGGAAGGATATGATAAATCCCCTGGCTGCGATTTCTGCCTGTCAGATGATGTTGGAACACCTGGGGGAGTTGGATGCCGCAATGCTTGTAGAGAAGGCAATCATCAAGGTACTCACCAGAGATATTAAGAGCCTCTCAGCAGGAAAGATGGGGCATGGCACCAGGGAGGTTGGTGATTTAGTGGTAAAATACGTCGTCGAGGATTCAGACTGATAACGACTTTAAACTTATGATAGAACTTATGATAGATTATAAATAAATTTCAAGATTTCTGATATGTGGAAATCTATGTGAAGGAGGCGCATATCATGAAAAGGAAAGAGTACAGTATAGCTGTGGTCGGAGCCACAGGCGCGGTTGGCACTGAGATGACAAAAATCCTGGAGGAACGGGATTTCCCGGTAAGCAGGATTAGCCTGTTGGCTTCCACCAGATCGGCCGGGTCCTCCGTTGAATTTCGGAACCGAGATGTGACAGTTGAACTACTATTTGAAGATTCCTTCGAAGAGGTTGAAATCGGGCTGTTCTCAGCTGGCGGCGCAGTCAGTGAGAAGTTTGCGCTGATTGCCGCTGATGCAGGCTGTATAGTGGTGGATAATACGAACGCTTTCAGGATGGATCCCCAGGTTCCCTTAGTGGTTCCAGAGATAAACCCACATGCCATTGCTCAATATAAGAAGAGGGGGATCATTGCCAATCCCAACTGCTCGACTATACAGATGGTAATGGTACTCAAGCCGATATATGATGCGGCAGGGATAAGAAGGGTGGTTGTATCAACATATCAAGCGGTGTCCGGAACCGGGAAGAAGGCCGTAGATGAGCTTCTCGATCAAACAAGGGACGTCCTCAACTTCCAGACCGCTGAGTGTAACGTTTACCCCCATCAGATAGCCTTTAACTGCATGCCCCAAATAGACGTCTTTATGGAAAACGCTTACACTAAAGAAGAGATGAAGATGGTGAACGAGACGAGGAAGATACTGGAGGACGATTTAATAGGGGTAACCGCCACGGCTGTTAGGGTGCCTGTGTGTTGTAGCCACTCTGAATCCGTCAATATAGAGACGGAAAAGAAACTGACCGCATCGGACGTGAGAGAGATCCTCTCAGGCGCCCCTGGCGTAACCGTTATTGATGACCCTGCATCGTCAAAGTATCCATTGGCCATCGACGCCTCCGGCAAGGATGATACCTTTGTGGGAAGGATACGGGAAGACGAGTCCATTGAAAAAGGAATTAATTTGTGGATTGTGGCTGACAACCTTCGCAAAGGAGCTGCGCTCAACGCAGTTCAGATCGCTGAAATCCTTGCAAGAGAGTACCTGTAGGCAAACTCCGGGAAAAACATATTGACATTTCATCTAATATAATGTAGGAGTGAAAAAATATTCCGTCATATCTAGGCGTATATCACTGCGAACATTAGAAAGAGGAGCTTTTTATGGATGCCTCGGATGAGGTAGATGAAAAGAGGGTAATCTTCAGGAAGATAGTGGATTGGGGGTAATTGCCATGTTATAAGTGTTTGAGATTCGC
>JAUXHQ010000187.1 GCA_030621455.1 Deltaproteobacteria bacterium | reverse complement strand
CTCCTCGGGTTTCCGCCCGCGACATACGCTAATGTACGCCTCGGCGAAAACCCTCGTGCGGCCTTGCTCAGAGAAAAATTTCCTCATTTCTGAATTGGAAAGTTGGTTCGTGCCTTTCTTGCTGAAGACTCCATTTACGGATGGGCACGAGTTAATTATTTTCCATTCGCAAACCCTGGTTTATTATTGTCAACTCAAGCTATCTGTAGACAGGCACCACGCAAAGAATGGAGGACTGTATTGGTTATGACCAAATTATTCAAGGCCTTCTTTGTACCTCTAGTTTTCCTCGCCCTTCTGAGCTGCACGAGTGAGAGTGAGAAGACATCTCAAGTCACGTACGAAGGTTCGGTAGAACCGGAACCTCCTGCCTTCGGGGACGTACTGATAGACAGTTCCATCGGCGATGCGAGCAATCTCATCCCAATGCTCTCGTCCGACTCTGCCTCTCACGGCATTGCCGGCCTAATCTTCAACGGATTGGTAAAGTACGATAAGAACCTGAAGCTTGTGGGCGATCTGGCTGATTCCTGGGATATATCTGAAGACGGTTTGACCATAACTTTTCATCTGAGAAAGGGGGTCCAGTGGCACGATGGCGTTGAATTTACTGCTCATGACGTCATGTTCGGGTATAAGACCATAATAGACCCCAACACCCGAACCGCTTACTCCGGGGATTTTCTCGAGGTCAGCAAAGCTCGTGTCCTGGACAAATATACCTTCCGTGTGAGTTATCATAGGCCTTTTGCGCCTGCCCTGGGGACCTGGGGTAACCTTGTGATACTCCCCGAACACCTTCTAAAGGGTAAGGACATAAATACCTCCGCCTTGAGTCGCCATCCTGTGGGCACTGGGCCTTACCGGTTTAAGGAATGGAATACAGGAGAGAAGATTGAATTGATATCAAACCATGATTATTTTGAGGGAAGACCTTACATAGACGGATATGTATGGCGTATTATACCGGACCTCGCCACTACATTTCTCGAGCTCAAGACCGGGGGGATTGACAGGATGGGATTGACCCCTCTTCAGTATAAAAGGCAGACCGATAGGGGAAAGATAAAGAAAAATTTTAATAAATACAAATACCTGGCCTTTGGTTATACTTATCTTGGCTACAACCTCACAAACTCAAAATTTAGGGACAAGCGGGTTCGCCACGCGATCAGTTATGCGATCGATAAACAAGAGATAATCGACGGAGTATTGCTGGGGCTTGGAAAGCTGGCGACAGGGCCTTATAAACCAGGGACATGGCAATACAACCCCAACGTAAGGAGATATGGGTATGAACCGGACAAAGCGAAGAACTTACTGGGAGAAGCCGGTTGGAAGGACACCGACGATGATGGTATCCTGGACAGAGGAGGGATCCCCTTTGAGTTTAGCGTTATAACTAACCATGGCAATGCCCAGAGGGCGCAATGTGCAGAGATCATCCAGCGTAGGCTCAAGGCAGTAGGTATTAAAATGGAAATCAGAACCATCGAATGGGCGGCGTTCATCAATGATTTTCTAGACAAGAGAAACTTTGAGGCGGTTATCCTGGGGTGGTCATCAGGACCTGACCCCGATATATATGACATATGGCATTCAAGCAAGACCGGTCTCAAGGAACTGAACTTTATCTCATATGGGAATGAAGAAGTGGATGAACTCTTGTTGAAAGGGAGACATACCTTCGACCAGGAAGCGAGAAAAAGATATTATTTTAAACTCCAGGAGATACTGGCTGAAGATCAGCCTTATACTTTCCTTTACGTTCCCTACGCCATGCCTATCATCCATAACAGATTCAAAGGTATTAAACCTGCCCCCATAGGGATAGACTATAATTTCATCGAATGGTATGTCCCAGAGGCAGAGCAAAGATATAAGATGCAACCATAATAAGTGTTTAGGCGTGTCCTTTACTGATTTTTCCTAATCGGAAATAACGACTTTTTATCGGAGGTTCCTTGTTCCACTATCTCCTTAAACGCCTTGCTTCAATGGTCCCACTTCTTTTCGGGATTACGCTTGTCTCCTTCATGGTTATCCATCTGGCCCCCGGAGCGCCCACAGGGTTACAGACCGATCTGAACCCCAGGATCACGGCAGAGGCCAGGGCTCGATTGGAGGCGATCTACGGGTTGGATAAACCTTTACACACCCAGTATCTTATCTGGCTGAAACGTTTAATGTTCCTTGATCTTGGCAATTCGTTTTCCACGGATGGAAGGGCCGTCATGGACAAGATCGTTGAGAGGGTCCCTGTCACGGTTCTCATAAATGTACTCTCCATGCTTCTCATCATTCTAACGGCCATTCCTATAGGCGTCATTTCAGCACGATACCAAAATTCCCTCTTTGACAAATTCACAACGGTATTCGTTTTTATAGGGTTTGCGGTCCCAAGCTTTTGGCTCGCCTTGCTGTTGATGATCCTCTTTGGCGTAAATCTTGAATGGTTGCCCATATCCGGTTTGAAATCATTGAATTACGAATACCTGCCAACGTTTGACATGATTGTGGACAGGGTAAAACACCTTATACTCCCTATCTTTGTCTCAGCCTTTGGCGGATTGGCCGGTCTATCGAGATACACAAGGTCCAATATGCTGGAAGTAATCAGACAAGACTACATAATGACTGCCCGATCAAAGGGTTTGAAGGAGAGAGAGGTAATATTCAAGCACGCATTGAGAAACGCTTTGTTGCCTATCGTAACGATTTTGGGTCTATCAGTCCCGGGGTTGATCGGTGGCAGTGTGATCTTTGAGACGATCTTCGCCATACCGGGGATGGGTCAACTCTTTTATATGAGCGTTATGGCAAGGGACTACCCTGTTGTGATGGGAATACTGGTTATTGGAGCAGTACTCACACTGCTGGGCAATCTGATTGCCGACCTGTCCTATGCACTGGCGGACCCACGGATAAAGGTTGCCTGAGAGTGATGATTCACGTCTCCGCAAAGAGGAAAGTGATTGGAACGCTAAAAAGTAATTAGCTACGTTAAGGAAAGAGGTTTACAAGTACGCACTAAGAGAAGAGAAAGACTACAATGGAGAGGAAAACCCCCAAACACCTTTTCTGGCGCAGGTTCACGAAGAATGGGCTTGCTGTATGCGGCAGTATAATCGTTATTCTACTTTTCTTTGTTGCTGCCTTTGCTCCGAGCATATCCCCTTACGATCCAGGGCAGATAAATATCAAGGATATGTTGCAACCGCCGAGCAAGTATCATTTATTGGGAACAGATCAACTGGGAAGAGATGTGCTAAGTCGCATGATCTGGGGCTCTCGCATCTCTCTGATGGTTGGGTTTGTAGCTGTAGGGATCGCCACCGTTATCGGCGCATTTCTTGGCGCCCTAGCCGGTTATTACGGAAAATGGATAGATACAGTAATCATGAGGTTTGTGGATATAATGCTTTGTTTCCCTGCTTTCTTTCTGATCCTTGCAGTTATTGCCATCCTTGAACCGACCATTTGGAATGTTATGGTTGTAATTGGATTAACTTCTTGGATGGGAGTGACGCGACTGGTGAGGGCCGAATTCTTGAGTCTTAGGGAAAGGGACTTTGTAAAGGCTGCGCAGGCTATTGGAAGCAAAGATGTCAGGGTGATTTTCCTCCACATCTTACCGAATGCTTTATCACCCATATGGGTATCTGCCACGTTGGGTGTTGCTGCGGCAATACTTACGGAATCAGCTTTAAGCTTTCTCGGCATCGGGGTTCAGCCGCCCACACCCAGTTGGGGGAACATATTGACTGCGGGAAAGGATAATATCGAGATTGCCTGGTGGTTGTCCCTCTACCCCGGTCTGGCCATTCTAACTACAGTTCTGGGTTATAACCTCCTTGGAGAAGGCATTAGAGATGCAATAGACCCAAGGTTAAAGAATTAGGAGTATACCAAATAAGCAACCGCCGATGTTAAAAACCCCATTGTCATCGGATGCTTAACCACAATCAGAATTACTGTTATGTCTTGACAAAGGATGAACAGTAGTGGTAAAAATGGCATATACATCTTCAGCTATGCCCATTTTGGCGGGAAGTTACTAAATGGCTACGTTAACAGTGAAGTTAAAAGACAGGGAACTGAAGAACCTCAGCCTTGGGGACACTAAGCTCATGATTGGCAGGAGTCTTGATTGCGATGTCGTTCTGGATAATATCGCTGTGTCGAGGGAACATGCCAGCATAGAGTTTGCAAAAGGCAACTATATTCTGGCTGATTTGGGAAGCGCCAATGGGACCTTACTCAACGGGCTAAAGATCAGTAAATCAGTTACCCTCTCCTCTAATGACTCTATCCAGATCGGTAAATTTGAACTCCTGTTCCAGGACTTTGTCCCAAATGGATCATCCTCGGCGAGTCCGGGCAGCATGGAGAAAACTATGGTTGTTGAGCCTAAACAGCCAGAGGCACTACCCCCTTCATCCAGGGAAATGGTTGCTCGGCAGCTTACCCTTGTGGCCGGGAAGGCCAGCAAAAAGCAGATATCCTTGGAAAAAAACGTGACTACAATCGGGAAAGGGTCTGTTTGTGATGTGGTCCTCTCCGGTCTATTTATCTCTAAGGTTCAAGCCGTTGTTCTCAAGAAGGAAGGCAAGTATTATATTCTGGACAAGGGCTCTATGGTCTCTACAAGGCTTAACGGATATAAAATTGAAGGTGATACTCTTCTTGTAAATGGGGACACGATTCAAATTGGTAGAAGTAAGTTGCGCTTTTCTTAACGGTTCACGGGGATCCAGTGGCGTCGTACAATGGGTTGTATGGCGGCAACGTTAGAATTCCTCGAACAGGAACCCTTTCCTCCAGAAATTATGAAACTCAATTATGAGCTACAAGGGCTTAAAGGCA
>JAUXHQ010000239.1 GCA_030621455.1 Deltaproteobacteria bacterium | reverse complement strand
GACTTATCAGCTTATCAGCTTACCAGCTATGATCGGATGGCACACATAGTCAGGAACTAATTGATATAATTGACTAAAAAATGGGATTTTCTATACTTTCAAGTCAAGCTGTATTTTTTCAGGACCGATCTTGATGATATCCAACGCCTTCAAACGAACAGATTCTTTTACTTTTTTCCCGTTCACCTTCGGTTTTATGATTCCCCCTGCATTACTTAAGTAGTACCCATTAGATCTTTTGCTTATGGTGGCTGCAGTTTGACTCACGAGAATACCGCCTATCAAGATATCGGAAGAGGGCCCCTTTCCAATCTTGACAAATTTCTTCGAAAGGATAAATTCTCTCTTTCTGCCGGTCAGGAAAGACAAGACACCGAGGTAATCATTGTGCTTTTTGGGAGGCGGTGTCGTTACCGTGTTGTCCGGCATGGGACGGAAACTATCCGTATCCATAACCACAGTCTGATCCATTCCGCAAACACTGCCTTCCGATTGATACCTCTCTTCATTAAACGCAAAGGCCAGGGTGTATTTGCCAATGGTTATGATATCCTTGTCCTTGAGCCGATGGGAAGAAACAGGTTTTTTGTTAACTAAGGTACCGTTTGTACTTCCAAGATCGGTCAACAGAAAACCTCCATCCCGAAACTCGACCTTGGCATGCCGGCCGGAGACCCCCAGATTATTAACAACGACATCGTTATCGCTTCGCCGGCCGATACTTACTGTTTTTCCCTTTTGAAATCGATACTCC
Source organism: Deltaproteobacteria bacterium (assembly GCA_030621455.1). Classification (GTDB taxonomy): domain Bacteria; phylum Desulfobacterota; class UBA8473; order UBA8473; family UBA8473; genus JAUXHQ01. Next base: position 2,804 of record JAUXHQ010000239.1, on the reverse strand, counting down.
CGAATGGTTTTTTCCTTCAATTGAAGCGTTAGTGTTAACATCGCAGGTCTCCCTTTATATTGAATTTATGTAAATCAGCCCAACATCCTTGAAACAGATCTTATGATCGTATTTTATCTTCCTTCTCCGCTAAAAGACCAACACAATAAAAGACTGACAAGCTATGGGCAGGCACTATTTCGGTTTGTCTGTATAACGCATTATTCTAATCTAATATATCGGTCATCTATCCCAATACTTTATCGTTCTCTTATTTTCTTGTAAAAATCAATGAAAGGAAAAACAGAAAACCTCCCTATGAGACGACGCGGTCTTGATGCCAATTATACGAATAAGCGATAGGGGGATCGATGTAAGGAAGGTGTCCCCCTTTTAAAAAGGGGGACTCACCGTGTGGGATGCAAAGGGGTTTGGGTCCTTATCGGAACGGGAAAGGGTAGGGTAGTAGGGTAGGGGAAAGACCCCGAAGTTGATCTGCAGGCTACAGTCCTACCTCATACGCCACCCTCTCTCGACATGAATCAGGAGAACCAAAAAGAGGTATCCCCTGCCTGGCACGGCGGTAATACAGACCCATATCATGCTCTCTCGTGGTACCGATGCCACCGAAAATTTGAACCCCCGTACGAGTGACGCGCTTGTATACTTCGCTCATTCTTGCGTTTGCCATAGCCACTTCCTTTGCACATCCTGCTCCTTGATCTATAAGCCAGGCTGCGTGGTATACGAGTCTCTTGGCGTGGCCGATTTCAGTCCACATCTCAGCCAGATAATGCTGGATGATTCCAAAACTGCCGATAGGCTTGCCAAACTGGACCCTCTCTTTCACATAGTCGACACAGTTCTCTACCGTCCAATCCGCGCCTCCTATCATCTCAGCACATTTCGTTATGACAGCCCGGTCAAGAGCTTTTCTTACAGTAGGCCAGCCGGCATTCAATTCACCAAGCGTATTCTCTTTCGGTACCAACACGTTATCCAGGACAACCTCAGTCTGCTTGTCATCCGCAATGGTGGGCAGGGGTGTGATTTTTATCCCCCGGCTCTTGGCATCTACCAGAAAGATGGAGATGCTTTCCTCCGGAGAAGACAAAGGATTAGTCTTGGCTACGCAGAGAAAATAATCAACCACCTGGGCATCGTGAACGAATAATTTGGTACCGTTAATGATATATTGACCTTCATCCTCCACAGCCCTTGTGGCGATCCCGGAGGCATCATAGGTTGCGCTGGGCTCAGTTAAAGCCAATGTAAATATCTTTTCCCCGGCCGCTATCTTGGGCAGAAATTCCTTCTTCTGCTCCTCGCGACCGGCATCCAGGAGCAAGAAGCTGCAGGTTACGGTGGAAAAGAACGGGGAAACCAGGCAAGCACGTCCCATCTCTTCCATTAGGACGACCAAATCCATAAATGTGCAACTGCTGCCTCCGTACTCCTCCGGGATGATCAACCCCATCCATCCCAGTTCTGCCATGTTCTTCCATATGTCAGACCGAAAGCCTGTAAGGTCCTCCTCCATTTCTCTAACCAATGTCTTGGGAAACTCCTTTTCCAAAAAGTCATGAGCCATCTTCCTTAATATCTCCTGCTCTTCACTAAAACCGAAATCCATATTTCCCCCTTTCAATGGAATATGATAACCATTCGCCTTGTAGGCTCGCAGGTTGTCCCCTACTGTTTTATAGGGGAAAAACCGCGGTGCTATGGTTTCATAAGTGTATTTCGTTCAGATGGATTACCAGGTTGTCTTTTAACTTCGAGGCAGCTTGAGCCCCGACCAGGCTATCACATTCTTCCTTATTTCCGTTGTGCCCCCTGCTATGGTAAACCCGGAATGCCACTGGCAAAGGTCTTGAAACTTCCCATAAAGGGGCGCCCATCTTGACTCCTTTGTTACCGTACCGTAGAGTCCCATGATCTCCATCGCGCTGTTGGCCAGGCGCAGATTAAGCTCGTTGGCGTAATAACCGCATGCGGCAGCCTCTGCTGCGACGTCCTTGCCCTTGCTTTGAAGCCAGCCGACATAATAAGCGAACTTAGGAGCCGCCTCATAGTCAATGAGGAACTCGGCGAGTTTTTGACGGATCAGAGGTTTCCTGGCCAATATCTCGCCACCCTCTTCTGTATGCTTGCAATACTCTATCAAATCTTCCAGGTCTCGCTTCCCTGAAATGGCGGCGGCTATGTTGGCACGGGCGTAGTTTCTCCCAGCCATCATGACGTACCATCCTTTGTTGATCTTCCCCACTATATTTTCCTCGGGCACGCGGAAATCATCTATAAATGTCTCGTTATAAAAATGGCTCCCATTCATGAAGATCAATGGGCGAAACTCAATACCGGGCCCGATCTTATTGATGAAGAAGGTAAGTCCTTTGTGCCTTGGTTCATTGGGGTCAGTCCTTGCGAGGATAAAGATGTGGTCAGCGCGGTGGGCGCCGCTCGTCCATACCTTCTGCCCATTGATGACATAGTCGTTGCCGTCCGCAACCGCTGTGGTGGAGACAGTAGCCAGGTCTGAGCCTGCATTGGGTTCACTTAGGCCCTCAGCCCAATTTATTTCGGCCCTTGCTATCTTTGGAAGCCACTCCTTCTTCTGATCCTCCGTTCCATATTCCATAATGCCTGCTGCCACGGTCATAAAGTGAAAAGGAAGAGCAGGTACCCTGTAGTAGGCCATCACCTCATTGAAGATCAACTGCTCAATAGGCCCGTGCCCATGTCCGCCATATTCTTTTGGCCATGGCAGACACAACCAACCCTTTCCAGCCACCTTGTCGACTACAGACTGGTGATAAGCCCAC
>JAUXHQ010000142.1 GCA_030621455.1 Deltaproteobacteria bacterium | reverse complement strand
GGGGGAAAGCATCATCGGGGATGATATCGCCTATCTCAGAAGATTGAATGGAGAAGTGAGGGCTGTCAATGTTGAGAAGGGAATGTTCGGCATAATAATGGGGGTTAATTCCCAAGATGACCCATACCAATGGAACGCGCTTCACAGCCCAGGTGAAATCATATTCTCCAATGTGCTGGTTATTGAAAATGGAGGGGTTCACTGGATTGAACGAGATGGAGAAATTCCGTCCAGGGGGCGCAATTATTCAGGCGACTGGGTCATCGGAAAAAAAGACGACAAGGGAAAGGAGATCCAGTGCTCACATCCGAATGCCAGGTTTACTGTCAGTCTGAATAATTTTCAGAACCTTGACCCAAAGATTGACGATCCTTCAGGGGTACCTGTGGGTGGTATCGTATATGGCGGCAGAGATTCGGACACATGTGTACCTGTGGAGGAATCTTTTAACTGGATACACGGAATAATAACCAAGGGGGCGTCTTTGGAATCAGAGACCACCGCCGCCACTTTGGGCAAGGAAGGTGTCAGAGCGTTTAATCCCATGTCTAATCTGGACTTTTTATCCGTACCCGTGGGCAGGTATATCCAGGACAACCTGGACTTTGGTGCGAATCTACTGAAACCGCCTCTCATCTTTTCAGTGAATTACTTTCTCAAGGACGGGAAAGGCAATTTCCTCAATGAGAAGACGGACAAGAAGGTCTGGTATAAATGGATGGAACTACGTATCCATGATGAAGTCGGTTCCATTGAGACCCCGACAGGCAAGATACCCAAATATGAGGACCTGAAAAGGTTGTTTATGGATGTGTTAAACACAGATTACACCCTGGAAGACTATAACGGGCAATTTGTGGTGAGGGTAAAAGAGAATTTGGCCAGGATAGACCGAATAAAAAAGATATACGAAACAAAGGTTTCCGATACGCCCGGAATACTTTTTGAAGTGCTGGATGAACAAAGGCAGCGGTTAAACAAGCTCAGAGAAAAACATGGGGACTATGTCTTGCCGGACAAGTTCTGATATCCAGTGACCCATGATTAACCACAAGGAGGTAAGAGATGGATTTTGGTTTTACGAAGGAGCAGGAGAGTTTTCGGCAGGAGGTTCGGGACTTCCTGGAAAAAAAGATTGAATGCGGCGCTTTTGAGATAATCAGTAATGGTTGGCTCGAGAATTCTTCTCAGGAGTTCTCAAAAGAGATGTCGGAGAGGGGTTGGATAGGAATGACGTGGCCCAAGGAATACGGGGGGCAGGAACGTACCTATATGGATCGCGCCATCCTTATGGAAGAGATGTTAACGTGTCAAGCCCCCATAGCCTACCACTTTTTAGCTGACAGGCAGGTTGGACCGGCGATAATACATTTCGGTAACGATGATCATAAAAAAGAGTATCTTCCCAAGATTATAAACGCCGAAATATCAATGGTCTTAGGTCTCAGTGAACCAAATGCCGGCTCAGATCTCGTATCTGTAAAGACCTACGCAAAAGAAGAGGGAGATTTCTTTATATTGAATGGCCAGAAAGTCTGGACCACCGGCGCCCATCGAGCCGATTACATCTGGATGATCGTCAGGACAGACCTGGATGCCCCAAAGCACAAAGGAATAAGTGAGTTTATCTTAGACTTAAAGACGCCGGGGGTGACCGTACGACCGATCATAAACATAGCAGGTGTTCACTCTTTTAACGAGGTCTTCTTTGAAGATGTGAAGGTCCCCAAGGAAAACCTGGTTGGGGTCAAGAACCGCGGGTTCTATCAATTAATGGCTCAGGTAGATTATGAAAGGGCGGGGCTTGAACGTTTGATGCAGAACTATCCCGTATTTGTCAATCTCGTAGAATACGTTAAGAAGGAAAAAAGAAACGGCCAACCCTTGAGCAAGGACCCCATGGTCAGAAACACGCTGGCAGAACTGGAAGTTGAATATCAAATAGGACGGCTCTTCTGTTATCAGGTGGCCTGGACACTAACACAGGGCCGTATACCAAATTACGAGGCGGCCCTGTGCAAGGCATATTGTACCCAATACGAGCAGCGGCTTAGTGACGCAGCCACCCGAATCCTAGGGCTTTACGGCCAATTGATGCCGGGTTCCAAATGGGCGCCGATGAATGGTGAAGCGGCAGATTCATATCTATGGAGCGTTTCTTATACCCTTCAGGGGGGAAGTCTGGAGGTGCTGAAAAACATCGTGGCCACCAGAGGACTCGGGTTGCCTGTTGCAAAAAAATGAACCCCCGGAGAGGAGGAAAAATATGGACTTCGGTCTTAGTGAAGAGCAAGAGATACTTAGAAAATCGACATGCAATGTTATGGAGAAGGAATGCCCCCCTGCTTTTGTAAAGGAGACGATTAAAGATGAGAAGGGCTATTCCCCCGAATTGTGGCGGAAGATGGCAGAGCTGGGATGGATGGGGTTCATCTTTCCTGAATCATACGGTGGCATAGATGGAAGTTTTCTGGATTTTACCATACTCCTGGAAGAGATGGGTCGGGCCTGCCTGCCCAGTCCCTTTTTCTCCACCGTTATCTTGGGGGGGCTCCCTATCTTAGAAGGGGGAAATGAGGAGCAAAAAGATGAACTTCTCCCCCCCATGATCAACGGAGATCTGATATTAACCCTTGCCATTACAGAGCCACCTGGGAAATATACGCCGGATGGAATCGGATCCAGAGCCACTAAGTCTGAAAAGGGATATATCCTGGACGGCACCAAGCTTTTCGTCCCCAATGCCCATATCGCAGATTACATCATAGTTGTCGCCAGAACCAAAGACGGTGTGGACGCTGACGGAATCACCCTGTTTTTAGTCGACGCTAAGGCCCGCGGAGTCACCTGCACCCCGCTTCTCACCATCGCAGGAGACAAACAATTCGAAGTGGCGCTTGACAAGGTAGAGGTGACCCATGAGAGGATCCTGGGGGATATTGATAAGGGCTGGCACATCATAGAAAAGATCTGGCCAAAAGTAATCGTTGCCGCATGTGGTGAAATGGTGGGGGGCGCCCAACAGACCCTGAAAATGACAATCGATTATGCAAAAGAGAGGGAACAATTTGGGAGGCCCCTTGGCTGTCTCCAGGCTGTTCAGCATTTCTGTGCAGATATGGTTGCTGATGTGGACGGTTGCAGATATATCACTTACCAGGCCGCCTGGATGCTCAGTGAAGGGCTCTCATGTGTTAAAGAGGTGGCCATGGCCAAGGCATGGTGCAGTGACGCGTTCAAGAGGGTTACAAAGCAAGGTCAACAGGTCCATGGGGCCATAGGTTTTACAGAGGAACATGACCTTCACCTCTACTACAAGAGCGCCAAAAAATGGGAGCTTCTCTATGGAGACAGTTGGTTTCATCGTGAGGCGGTTGCCGAGCAGATGGGTCTGTAAAAGCCTGTTTGAGAAGTCCGAATCCTTGAAACCGCTTCCTGGCTATTTCCCAAACATCCTCTATGCTTCGCTCGGTCATAATTTGTGGAATTTTCGGCGAGCAATGGGCATCGAGCGCAAGGCACGAAAGCGCGTAATAGCGAGTCCTATTGCAAGCTTGAGCAACGCAGCGATCGGTGGTCAGGGTTGGCGAAAAAGTGCAAATCATGGCCGTGAGAGGTATAACACCTGGAGGAATACATGAAGACACGGATAACCGAACTATTGGGGATAAAATATCCCATAATTCAGGGGGCCATGGCATGGGTTTCCTTCTCCCCTCTTGTCGCTGCGGTTTCCAATGCAGGAGGGCTTGGCATATTGGGCGCTTCCTTCATGAGTCCTGACGAGCTCAGGGAGAACATAAGAGAAGTAAAAGTGCTTACTCAAAAACCCTTTGCAGTGAACTTTATGCCTGAGAACCCTGAACTTGAACAGCTCCTGGACGTCATAATCGAGGAGAATGTTACGATAGCCAGCTATGGTAAAGGAAACCCACGTAGGATCATAGAGCGGACAAAACCCCATGGCATAATAAACCTGCCCACCATGGGGGCGGTGAGACATGCGGTTAAAGCAGAAGAGAACGGCGCTGACGCCGTCATTGTTCAAGGAACAGAGGGGGGAGGTCATACGGGCTTTGTTACCAGTTCCATATTGGTCCCAATGGTTGCGGAAAGAGTAAGGATACCGGTGGTGGCTGCCGGCGGATTCGGTGATGGGAGGGGTCTTGTCGCCGCTCTTGCACTTGGAGCTGAAGGAATTTCCATGGGAAGCAGGTTTATCGCTACTCAGGAATGTCCTATCCCCCTCCAAGCCAAGGAGTGGATCGTACGTTCCAGCGAAGAAGATACTGTCGTTACAGATAACTTGACAGGTGTACGATGCAGGGTACTGAAGAATAAGTTTGCCCAAAGTCTCCTAGAGATGAAAAAGCGTAACGTATCCAAGTGGGAGCTGATGAAGCACGCCAGAGGCAGGTTTAGGAAGGCTTTTTATGAAGGTGATTTAGAGGAGGGTTCCCTTGCCTGTGGGCAGGTTGCCGGTATTATAAACGATATCCCGACCTGTGAGGCACTCATTGAACGTATAGTGAAGCAAGCCATGGATATAATGGGCCCGTTGAAGGAAAAAATCTTGTCGTCCTAGACATCCTTCATTTGCCGGTTTACACTTTTCAAGGATGCGGACGCTAATAGACAAATTTTGGGCTGATGAAAATTGCCCATCACAATGCTCTTTGGTCTCAGGTTTCAGGAAAGCGAAACACAAGGCCTGAACACTGACGCCTGAAACCTGAAGCGATACAAGTAAAGTGTAAACTAATTCATTATGAGTCCGAGTTCCAGCCACATACGAAGTTCAGCCTCCTCTTCTTTCGACCATGTCTTCTTCCAACAGTCGCGATCCCACACTTCCAATTTTGTGGCATTGATGGACTTGAATTTCTTACTTATTTCTCCCGTTACCCGTACCCTGTCCCGCAAATGTCTTGCCAGGATAGCACGATCCACGTTAGGAAGGCAATAGACCTTCTCGTCAGCAGTCAGGACCACAAAGACTTCTTCAAGGGCGGCCATTGAGTCTTCCTTTCCAACGGGACAGACTTTACCCTGCACAACGCAATTAAAACCCTCAATAGTACCCTCAATCTGTCCGGCAACCGCCAAAATTGGCGCTAATATAAGTATAAAAATTAAGAATGCCAATTTTTCCTTCATTTTTCCCTCTCTTATGGCCTGATTCGCCCAGCTATTTCCCAAATTACCACAATTTCACAAACTCGGATATAGAATCCGGTTATCCGCGAATTGGGGCCACGACTAATGAGAACATGTCAAAATAGAAAGTTATTGAAATCTAAAAGCACTGCAGGAAACCATGCAACCCTTCGATCTTAAAGGGGAAATCATCTCATGCTTTACAGTGATAGTGGTGATATTATCAATAGACATTCGTGTTGTCAATAGTTTTATACGAAGGGCAGCCCTGACGAAAAAAATCCAAGCGCTAACTCAGTTCCGACACATTCATGCGTCATGGCTGGGAAAAAGGATTGACATTTTTTACCTAAAGGTGATAGTGATTAATTGTACGATAGACTTAGTCAAGTGGAAGAGCCGACATTTAACGCATGACTCTGTTTCGTTCTCGTATTCACCTCCCCTTACTGTCAGAATAGTCATCATTTAATATGTGACCTGTATTGTCTCTCTGTTTAGCCCTGCATCCCCCGACTCTGTGCTTCCCTCTAAGGATGTAAAAAGGAGTAACTTCCTAACGATATTCGGCATCAATTAAAAGGCA
>JAUXHQ010000099.1 GCA_030621455.1 Deltaproteobacteria bacterium | reverse complement strand
TTTCGGCTTCGCCCCTAGCAAAGGGTCATCAGAATATACCAGGAAAAATGGCAAGCCAAATTTTTTCCCGTCTGTACTGTCTAACCCTCTTTTAATCCCTTCAAACTATCTGAGTAAGGGTTGATCGCAACCCCCCTCTCAGTAATAATAGCCGTGACAAGCGCGTTGGGAGTGACGTCAAAGGCAGGATTTAAGACCTTTACACCTTTAGGGGTCATCCGTTTACCCCCGACATGCGTTACCTCACTTTCATCCCTCATTTCAATGGGGATTTCTTCACCGCTCTTAAGGGTTAGATCGAGGGTAGATATGGGGGCAGCCACATAAAAGGGGATACCGTGTTCTTTCGCCAGAACCGCTACAGTATATGTACCTATCTTATTTGCGACGTCGCCGTTTCCAGCAATCCTGTCTGCCCCTACTATCACCAAATCGATCATCTGCTTCTTCATAAAATAACCAACCATATTATCAGTTATAAGGGTAATGGGGATATTGTCTTTCACCAGTTCCCAGGCGGTCAACCTGGCTCCCTGGAGTAATGGGCGTGTCTCACCTGCAAACACCTTTATGCTCTTATTTTCTGCCCATGCAGCTCGAATGATACCCAGGGCAGTGCCAAAACCCGCTGTGGCAAGTGCCCCCGCATTACAATGTGTAAGGATCGTATTGTTCTCCATAATAAAGACCTTCCCATTGATCCCAATCTGACGATTGATAGCGATATCATCTTCACAAATTTTCAAAGCCTCTATTTCAAGAAGTCCTTTTAAACCCTTTACATCTAAGTGTTTTTGGGCTTTGACCAGCGCTAACATCCTTTCAATTGCCCAAAATAGATTGATCGCTGTGGGACGGGTCTCCAACAGAACATTACAAATCAGACTTAACTCATCAATGAACTCTTCACGGTTATCAGTATCTATAGCCTTTGCACCCAGCGCAACCCCCATAGCAGCGGCGACCCCAATAGCGGGAGCCCCTCTTATCTTCAACTCTTTGATGGCCCTTGCAACAGCGAGATAGTCTTTGCATTCAATAAGAACCTCCTCGTCGGGCAATTTCGTCTGGTCAATTAATACTACTGTACCCTCCTTCCACTCTATAGTCCTAAACGTCATAGGCTTTCCTTATCGATCAAGTCTCCCTCTAAGAATCTCATTAACCAATTTGGGGTTTGCCTTGCCCTTTGTCTCCTTCATAACCTGTCCTACAAAGAAACCAAGCAGCTTAGACTTCCCCTTCTTATAGTCTTCCACCTCTGTGGCATTCCCTGACAGCACCTTTTCAATGATCCTGTCCAGCTCTTCTTCGTCGGTTAATTGTAAAAGATCCTTCTCTCGTACCAACTTTTCGGGGTCTTCCCCGGAGAGGTACATCTCCTCGAATACGGTCTTAGCAATCTTTCCACTGATAGTGCCATCTTCTATCATCTTCAACATTTTGGCCAAATACCGTGGGGTTACCGGGCAGTCTTCAATATCTCTATCATCCCCCTTTAATCGCCGCAATAGTTCTCCCATCACCCAGTTACTGACTACCTTCGGACTGGGGAACAACCTGACAGATTCTTCATAATAGTCTGCCAGTGATTTGGATGAGGTAAGCACCTCAGCATCGTACTCCGGAACTTGATATTCCTTTATAAATCGGCCCCTTTTCTCCTGGGGTAATTCCGGCAAGCTTCCCCTCACCTCTTCGATCCAGTCATCATCGATTATCAAGGGTACCAGATCGGGGTCCGGGAAATATCTATAATCATGGGCCTCTTCTTTCCCCCGCATGGAAAGAGTAATTCCCTTAGCTGCATCCCACAACCTTGTCTCCTGAATCACTTCGCTCCCCTCATCAAGGATATTTGTCTGCCTTCTGATCTCATACTCCAAGGCCCTCTGAACGTTCTTGAATGAGTTCATGTTTTTGAGTTCAGTCCTCGTCCCTAACCGCTGTTGTCCTACAGGACGAAGTGATATATTAGCATCGCATCGAAAGCTTCCCTCTTCCATATTGCCATCACAGACCTCAAGGTACTGTAGGATACCCCTCAGATTCTTCAAGTATTCACTTGCCTCCTCCGGCGTCCTGATGTCTGGTTCGCTTACTATCTCAATTAGGGGAACACCTGTCCTGTTTAAATCAACATAACTATACGAATCAGCTCCCATCCTTTCATCGTGGAGGAGTTTCCCCGCATCCTCTTCCATATGGATCCGTGCAACCCCTACCCTCTTTGACTTACCATTTGTAGTAACCTCAACATATCCGTGCTCCGCCAAGGGTAATTCATACTGGGATATCTGATATCCCTTTGGCAAATCCGGATAGAAATAGTTCTTTCTTGCAAAGCGACTGTAATGGGCAATTTCACAATGAACCGCCAATCCCACCCTCAATGCGAAATCCACGACTTTCCTGTTCAAGACAGGAAGTACCCCAGGCATCCCTAAACAAACAGGACACGTATGCGTGTTAGGTTCTGCTCCGAATACTGTTGAGCAACTGCAGAATATTTTACTCTTCGTTAGTAGCTGGGCGTGAACCTCCAACCCTATTATAACCTCGAATTCCACGTAAATCACCCTCTCCAACTGAAAACACTTACCGCAGGAAACACCCTCCATACTCTCAGCTAGCGCCTATGTCCAGCCTAAAATACCCTTAACAAACCTTCGCTATTTTTAACGTTTTTCCCCTTTATTGTCAAACACTTTCTGTCCTGTGCAGCAATTCCAATTATGGCTAACCATCTAATTAAACAACATGTTTCTTACCCCTTGCCGGCTACTCTCGTCAAAGATCCCTCCATGGCTTCCTGCCCAGCTATTGATATAGGTTTTCAGATATTATATTTCACAAGGCCAGAGGGAGGAATCCGAGTAGGTCGTACATATTTTAGTACGTCGTAGAGGATTCCGACCGATAACGCAGCTAAATTTAATATATGGAAGTCTATTAGTACATTAATGGCCGAAGTTAGAACCAAGCCTCTCCGGGAACCCCCACAGAAAAAACTCTTGATCATCAGCGCTATTTTAAAATATCAATTTTCCCCGACATATTGAAAGGCAACTGAAATTCTCCCAGCATCTCCAGCGAACTTGACAGATCTGCTTTGCCAGTAAACTTATAATCTAAACCCTTCCCGTTGGTAATAACACGATAAACGGAAGAACCGATTTCCATGAAGTTCAAGGAGAAAGGTATGTGGAGCGAGGTCTCACGCTTAGGATCAAGACTGATTCCCTTTGTAGTTGTCCCATCCATCCATTGTTTCCCGTTGATCGTTAATCCATACTGCAAGGTATTCACCAAAAGGCTCCAGCTGTTCGGATTACCAATCTCCACCAATGCATTAAAATCAGCGCTGGTTAACAAAAGTTTTTCCAAATTGATTGATTTCAAACTGATACTGGGTAACTTAGGCATGGGGATATTGCCCGACGTGGACACAGGAACCCTCACCACGCCAAGTAATGGAAGATCAAAAGACAAACCGGTTTTTAATGCATAAGCCACACTGTCCTCAGTCTTCAGGCTTTGGTAAGTCTCATAGATGTTTCGGTAACTCAGGGATAAGGGCAATTGAACAGTGACAACGTCCTTAGCTCTAATTTCCAGCTTCTTTTTCTGATCACCCTTAAGGAATGAAACACTGTTCAATTCCAGATCATAGTCAAATCCAGCCAGACTAATGCCAATAGAATTGGGATTAGAGATTTCAATATCAAATAACAGATCCGCCTGATCAAAAGATAAACCACTGAGCTTTGCACTGCTGACATGAACAGCAGGTTCCTGAATACCAGTCTGCTTCATGATTTTCATCAGGTCTGCACAGTGGCTTAATACCAAGGCTAACGACAAAACGATTAAAAAGCGGGAAATTTTCATATACATACCCGTACTATCACATTGTTTCATAAATCGTGGCAGACCCTTAGTGGAGCAAATGACGATTCAGCTCAGCAATCCGTCAGGCCAAATCGTTCAAAGGCTTTGAGGAGACAGGTTCAAGATATCTTTAGTGCAACGCGCAGGCATGAAAAAGCAATCTTGCTCCCATCACTCTTGTTCCATATCGTTGTCATGGTTGTCGTCTGGACATTCTGTATAGTCTTGTGGCAGATTTGGATGCGCCCGTCTCTTTTCCGGGTGGTATTTTTCCGGAAGCCCATTGAAGGCTTCTTCAAAGGACGTCAGGAAGTTGAAACGAAACAGATGATAAAGGGCCGCGACCCCATCTCTCCACGTAATCTTCTTCCCCTGTAATCGCGTCCTTGGGTAGTAATGAATGGGTGGCTCAAGGATTCTGGCCGAAGTCTTGGCCACGTAAGCAGTCAACTCAACTTCGATCTCAAAGTGTTTCGATTTCAATTTCATAGCCTTGAGCAAATCAGCACGAAAGATCTTGTAACAAGTCTCCATGTCAGTGAGATAGATGCCTGAAAAAAAATTACTCAGTATGGTCAAGAAGCGATTTGTGAAGTAATGATAGGTTCGATGCACTTGATAGGCGCTTTTCTTGAATCTACTGCCAAATACTACATCCGCCCGATTCTCAGAAAAAGGTCGGAGCAAAGAAGGGATATCATCAGGATCATATTCAAAATCAGCGTCCTGGATCATAATCAGGTCGCCGCCTGCTTCTCTTATCCCTCTGATAACAGCAGCACCCTTGCCCTGATTGTGACTCTGCTCGATCAATTTGAAGTCATGCTTCTCTTGGAGCCCTCGAAGGATTTCCCTGGAATTATCGGTTGAACAATCGTCAACAAAAATCCATTCCCGCCTCATTGGGCAAGGTGATCGCATGAAACAGTCTACGGCAGCCGCGAGCTGCCATTCTTCATTGTAAACAGGGACAATAACACTGAGAATAGATTCGTTTGAAATCACAGGTCTACCTCAAGACAACTTCATTCAAAGAATTAAACTGTGTGGTTGAGTATGTTTAATGGGCGAGGCCGAAATAACGTGCACATTTAGGCTCTCAGATTTAACCACACAAGTCAAAGTGATTCATTGTATAAGAATCAAGCAAAAAAACAAGTATTATCTGAGTTTTCCCTCGTGGGAAATATAGATATTCTTGGCATCCTTCGTTTGCCGGTTTACATGAAAGATGCAATATTCTTTTATACTTTCACTTCACAAAGGGATAAATTCATGATAGATAGTTGTCATGCTTCCCCGGGGTGGGCTGATCTCACGACGAAAAGCGAGCATAGCAAGTCCCCGGGATGGAGGAAGAACTGAATGGAGATCCTCAAAAAAAGAAGGCCGATCGTAGCTTTATTGTTATCATTTCTTACACCCGGACTTGGGCAGATCTACAACGGGCAATTGAAAAGAGCCGTCATCCTTTATTCGGTTACACTGCTTTTAACCATGTTACGGTTATTTACGGATCTATTTTCGACATTGCATGGGATGGTCTTCTGTTTGCTCTCTGCGGTTGGTTTCTTCTTGTTCATAATGTTTGATGCTTTGTATAATGCCATCAGGCTAAAAGAAATTACACTCAGAAAATACAATAGATGGTATCTCTACGTTACCGTTGTCCTCATACAGATTTTCGTCATAAGTCCTCCAACGCGATCACTGATGTCCTTTGAGGCTTATAAGATACCTGCCCCATCGATGGCCCCTACATTGCAGGTTGGTGATTATCTTGTTATAAACAAGAAACATTACAACAAGAGAAGGCCTGAGAGGAACGATATCGTGGTGTTCAGGCATCTTGGAGAGCCATCAAAAGATTATGTGAAACGCGTCATCGGTTTACCGGGAGAAAAGATAGAGGTTCGTCACAAGAAGGTCTTCATCCATGGCGAACCCCTGGAGGAGCCCTTTGAGACTTCTGATGATACGACAATTGGTTCTATCAATGGGGCTCCCGGCGATAATTTCGGTCCTGCTTTGGTGCCTATCGGTAGTATCTTCGTAATGGAAGACAACCGTGACCATAGCTATGATAGCAGATTCTGGGGGTTCGTGGATATCTCAGAAGTCAAAGGGAAGGTACTCTATATTTATTGGGCCAAAGATAAAAGCAGAATCGGCATGGAAATAAGGTAGGATAAATTCTGACATTTCGTAACTATACTTATCAAAAGGGTGGGATTATTGTCCTTATGAGAGGTTACTTATTGTGAATTTTAACAAGGGGGAGGATGGATAATATGAACATAGCCGTTATCGGGTCCGGTGCCCTTGGCGGGTTCTTCGGGGCCACCCTAGCGGACATCGGGCAGGAAGTTACCTTAGTGGACATAGATCCCGAAAAGGTGAAGGCAATTGAGGAATCAGGATTGACTATCACCACAAAGGATGGAGAAAAAACAATATCCCTTCGTATTACGGCCAGGGCAGACGAGGTCGGTCCCGTAGATCTCGTCTTCTTTTCCGTGAAATCTTATGCCACCCTTGCGGCTGCGCAGTCTTTACCACCTCTTATGGGAGAGGAGACCCTTGTTATGTCGATCCAGAACGGTATCGGAAACGTGGAGAAGATCTCCTCCGTTGTTGGCAGAGAGCGGGTCATCGGGGGAATTACGGCTCATAGTTTTCAGATGCTGCATCAAACCCACATTCGGTATGTGGGCGGCGCGGGCCATCTCCATATGGGAATGATAGAGGGCAAGAACACCATTCGAGTCAATGATATCGCAGAGGTCCTTCGTAAAGGGGGGATCGAGGTGGAGGTCAATGAGGATATCCAGGATTATATCTGGTACAAGCTCCTGATCAATACCCCTATCAATGCGATCGCGGCCATCACCCATTTGAGAAACGGGGAAATGGCTGACAGCGAAGAGGTTTGCAACCTTATGCGGATCGTGGCTGATGAGGCCCTGACAGTTGCCAAAGCCGAGGGTATTCGGATCCTCATGACAGGACATCCCGTTGAGACATGCATTTCAGCCCTAAGGGCGGCCTCGGAAAACAAGGCATCGATGCTACAAGACATCGAGGCCAAAAG
>JAUXHQ010000014.1 GCA_030621455.1 Deltaproteobacteria bacterium | reverse complement strand
ACTTTCTATTATCCTGTATGCGATAGCCAATCCCATGCCTGTACCCCTGTCCTTGGTAGTAAAGAAAGGGTCAAACACTTTATCCTGGTTCTCTTTCGGTATGCCGCAGCCAGTATCTCTTACGATGATCTCCAAGATCTTGGCTGCGGGCAGTTTCCCGGCGCTTACAGGCCCCAGACGTCTCACCTCTATTCCCAGATTTCCGCCCTCCGGCATTGCCTGGACGGCATTGACAAAGAGGTTCCTCAACACCTGTTCTAACTGTTTGGGGTCCGCCTCCACCTTGATGTCTCCTGAAAAGTCTTTAACGACCTCTATAGCATTGTTCCACTCAGGGCTGGAAATAAATTCATTTAGGGTATCCCTGACAACTCTGGTGACATTGACAACCTCTTTCTTCCCCAGACCAGGCTGAGCAAACAACATGAAGTCGGTGATCAGGGAGTTTAATCTATCCGTTTCCCTTATGGCAATATCCATCAACCGTTCGTTTCGGTCCTCAAGCGCTAACTCCTCTTTCAATACCTGAATAGACCCGCTAACCGACGCCAAGGGGTTTCTCATCTCGTGGGCAATCCCTGCTGACAATCGACCTACGGCCGCCAACCTGTCGACCATCTTGATATGTTCTTCCATCTCCTTAAACCTGGTCAAATCCTGAAATGTCAGGATACTCCCCAGCTCTTCCCCGCTCGAATCCTTCAATGGGGAGATGGAAAAACCAAGGTATAGAACATTTCCATCCTCTCTTTTAAATCTGCTTTCAAAACGAAAGGGAGGATGACCCGGATTTGAGGGTTCCTTAAAAATCCCTTTCCTGTCCTTTAGAAAGGGAAGTATCTCCTCGACGTTTGAATGATAGACCTGAGAGCAATTATAACCCGTTATCTCCTCAGCTACCTTATTGAAAAAAGTAACCCTGCCCTCCAGGTCAGTGGCCAATAAACCACCGCTAATACTCTGGACTATGTTTCTATTCAACGCCTCCAACTGGTCAAAATCAACCTGTTTTTTTTGCAGCTCACTCTTCGATTTCCTCGCCTGTTCCGAAAGCAGACTGCTTAAAAATGCAACCAGGTAAAAGGCAGTGATGTTTATCAAGATAGAGTAAAATAGATCCGTACTCTCATAACCCTTTTCTTCAATCACCTTACCGTAGATAGGATGAATTACCCCGTAGAATTCAAGGTCCAGAAGTCCCCCGTACAGGACACTGCAAAGCGAGGCAACGAGGAACCCACCCTTTCTATATACAAGAATGCTGCCTGTAATGATGGAGAGGAAATACATGAACTGGAATATACTTTCCTTCCCACCGGTAAAATATACTAAGAACGTGATTAGGAAGGTGTCCAATATTATCTGGAGGTAGGCAAAAACCGGGAGGTTTTTGATCCAGTTCAAGGTTAGAATATATATGACAGTCAGGGCGTAAACAGTCCCCACAAAAGAGTAAAGATATATTAGAAAAGGGGTGAGATACGAAGTAGTTTGCTTCAACTGCACCAGTACGGTGCAACCCAGAAGGAACGTAATGACAACCACCCTAAAGAACATCAACCAGTGAAGCCTCTTCAGGAGTTCTGTCCGGCCATCCTCCACTTGGGTTTTCCCCCTCACGCGTAACCTGTGTTTAGAAGCCCTCCTCCACATCTGTTATTCCGTATTTTTCCAACTTATAGCGGATAGACCTGAAACTGATATTAAGCAGTTCTGCCGCTTTCTTCTTTGCCCCGTGTGTCCTTTTTAGAGCGGTCAAGAGTACGTCCTTTTCGAGATTTCCCATTGCCTCTTCAAGGTTCAGCCCTTCGCGGGGGATCTCTATCTTTATTTCTCTGTTCAATTCCTTAGAACCGTTCTTGAGTGATGCAAGGGTCAAACTCTCAGGAAGGACAATGTTTGATGTTTCCAATGCAACACTTCTCTCTATTATGGTCTGGAGTTCCCTCACGTTTCCGGGGAAACTATAATCCAAGAGAGCCTCCATGGCATAGGATGAAATCTTTTTTATGCTTTTTCCCAATTCCCGGGAATATTTTTCCAGAAAATAATTAGCAAGGATCGGGATATCCTCTTTTCTCTCTCTCAGGGGTGGAATCCTGATCTGGATTATATTTAAACGATAGAACAGATCTTCCCTGAATTCCCCTTCAATAACCATCTTTTCCAAATCTTTATTTGTAGCTGAAATTATTCTAACATCCACGGATTTCTCTTCAGTTCCACCTATTGGGTTAAAGGTCTTCTCCTGAACCACCCTCAGCAGCTTAACCTGCATGGGTAAGAGAAGGTCGCCCACCTCGTCCAAGAAAACCGTTCCTTCATGGGCTGCCTCAAACAACCCCACCTTATTGTGAAGCGCGCCGGTAAAAGCTCCCTTCTTGTACCCAAACAATTCACTCTCAAGCAAGTTCTCGGGGACACCTCCACAATTAATGGTCAAGAGGGGGTGGTCCTTTCGAGAGCTGTTGTCGTGAATGGACCTTGCCACCAATTCTTTTCCGGTCCCACTCTCTCCCAGAATCAGTACATTTGACTTGGTCTGCGCTACCTTTTGAATAAGATCATAGACCCGCATCATCTCCTTGCTCTTTCCAACCAAATCAACACTGCCGAACCTATAACTATACTTGGCCTTGCCCTTGAGGAGGGCGCCTCCTTTATTCTGTTCTTTGCTTTCCAATGCATTCTTGATGATCATCTTTACCTCATCTACTCTGAATGGCTTGGAAATATAGTCGTAAGCGCCTTCCTTCATGGCCTGAATGGCTGTCTCCATAGTAGCATAGGCGGTAATCAAAATAATGACGGTTTCAGGAGATATCTCTTTGACCCGACGCAGAACATCCAATCCGGTAACCTTCGGCATCTTTATGTCCGTGATTACCATATCATAATGGCTTTCCCCGCAAAAACCTATAGCCTCTTTACCGCTTGTAGTACAGGTAACGTCGTACCCTTCTTTCCTCAGCATGATATCCAAAAATTCCAGCATGCTCGATTCATCATCAACTACCAGTATTTTCGCCATGTTAAGTCCCCTACGTCTAATCATTCACCCGCTGTATATCCGCTCCCAAATTTGATAGTTTTTCAACTATGCCATCGTATCCCCTGTCTATATGATATACCCTTGATATTTCGGTCCTTCCTTTCGCCGCAAGCCCGGCCAAAATAAGAGAAGCGCTGGCTCTCAGGTCAGTCGCCATAACAGGGGCGCCGCTTAATTTTCGAACACCCTTTACAATCGCACTTCGCCCATCGATTCTGATATCTGCTCCCATCCTTCTAATCTCACTCACATGCATGAACCTGTTTTCGAAAACCGTTTCAAGTATCACACTTGTCCCACTGGCAACAGCCATTAACGCCATCATCTGGGCTTGCATGTCCGTAGGGAACCCGGGATAGGGCATTGTCTTTATGTCGACTGTACGTATTAATTTGTTGCCAACTACTCTGAGCCCGTCACTCTCCTCGGTTATCTTAAGCCCTGTTTCCCTGAGTTTGCTGATTACCGAATCCAGGTGGTTCAGGTTGCAATTCCGAACTCTAATATCACCAGCAGTTATCCCTGCGGCAACCATAAATGTCCCTGTTTCTATCCTATCCGGCATAATCGAATGGATGATTGGTTTCAATACCTTTGTTCCCTCGATAGTTATGATCTCCGTGCCTTCTCCCTTTATGTTTGCCCCCATCTTTTTCAAGACATTGGCCAGTTCTACCACTTCAGGCTCTCGGGCGGCATTATTGAGTGTAGTTATCCCTTCGGCCAAACTCGCCGCCATCATTAGATTTTCTGTTCCGGTAACGGTTGGGACGTCGAAAAAGACCGGAGCACCCTTGAGATGTCTTGCCTTTGCTTCTACATAACCATTTCTGAGCTCTATATTTGCCCCTAAAGCAGCTAATCCACTCAGATGAAGATTAATCGGTCTTGCGCCAATAGCACATCCACCAGGCAAAGAAACCCTTGCCTTCCCCAATTTGGCAAGTAAAGGTCCCAGTACCAGGACAGAGGCGCGCATTGTCTTGACGAGAGCATATAAAGCCTCATGGTTGTTCAAACCACTGGCATTGATCCTTAAATCCTTCCCATCTTCAATCTCCGCCCCAAGATCGAGAAGTAACGTCTTTATTGTGTGTATGTCTCTCAGATTTGGGACATTTGAGAACGTATTCCAACCTTCCGTAAGTATGGAAGATGTAAGGATTGGTAGTGCAGCGTTCTTAGCGCCACTGATCCGAACTTCGCCCCTCAATCTCCTGCCACCGTTGATTATTATCCTTTCCAACCTATTCCTTATCCTTTTGAGTGTAACCTTTTTTGTTTTACCTGAGAAAAATATACCGAATTTTCTTGCTGGCCGTGTGTTTCTTATTGCTTGTTATACGCAAAAACCCGATCAAATCACATGTAACCTATTGAAACTACGAATGAATAAGCATTAACATGTGTTGCAAAAGTGTAGTTTATAACAGGCAAGAAGAAATATACGGCCAGCAACACCAACGAAAAAAGGTTACACTCTATCCTTTTTCTGAGCGCTTACGACCCTTTCAATTCCTGAAAGATCTTTCACAGTGGAAGGTGTCCGGAACCCCCCCGAGGATTCCATGAGGTTGCGTACTTCTTGGTATTGACCTTTACCCACTTCCAACATCAACCAACCACCTTTCGCCAAGTGCTTGCCTACCTGAGGCAATATTTGCCGGTAAAATCTCAGCCCTTCTTTGCCACCATCCAGGGCAATTCTCGGTTCAAAATCCCTGACCTCCGGTTCAAGACGCTGGAAGTCTGCCCCGGGTATATAAGGCGGATTGGATATCACAAGATCAAAGAACTCTATTCTTCTCCTAACCGGCCGTAAGAGATCCCCTTTTAAAAATGTTATGTGTCTCTCCACCACGTGGTTCTTTGCATTTTCTTTCGCAATATGCAAGGCTCTATCTGATATATCCGTTGCAATGATAAATACCCCCTGGAGTTCCTTAGCCAGGGTAACAGCTATAGCCCCACTCCCTGTCCCGATCTCCAGGATATTTATAGTCTTACTCCATGGTTTGTCCTGAGGAAATACCTTTAATACTTCTTCAACCAGTATCTCAGTTTCCGGACGAGGGATAAGCACCCCTCTGTCAACTTTGAACTTTAATGACCAGAACTCCTGATAGCCGACAATATACTGTAGTGGTTCTCTCTTAATCCTTCTTTTGATAAGCTTCTTGTATTCTGTTAATTCCTCTTTTTCAAGAGGCTTGTCATACTCTAGGTATAGACCGAGTCGGTTGGTCCTCAAAGAGCGAGCCAGTAATATCTCGGCATCTAATCTGGGGTTTTCAATCCCGTTTTCCAAGAAGTATCCGGTCGTCCAATTGAGTACCCGCAGGACGGTCCAAATCTTATCATTCAAAAAAACTATATCCTATAGAACAGAGATTTTGAAACTCATTTGTAATTATGCCTTTAAGCCATTGTCGGGGGGGTATTCGTTTACTTCTTATGAACTACAATTTGTCATAAGGTTTTCGTTCTTCGTGTATTAGCGGCTCATCGGTAAATAGGGGTTTGTGACAAGGCTTTACGTAAATAATACTCCAACTTTGGTTTTTCCGGGCATGATTTTTTCCATTTCACAGGTGTTACTTATAATAAAGTAAGTACCCAAAGTGGAGTACAGCTGATAAGTTCATAAGTTGATAAGTAAAATAAGACTTAGATACTTTATTGTTTAATAGCTCTTATCGTCTTGACTCACTCCGATTGCTATAATATAGCCGGGCAATTTCTGTGCCAAGAAAAACCTAAGTTGTAGTAGTATAGAAGGGAGATGGAAATCTGTATTCGAAAGGTAGAGGAGGATTGCTTCAGAAGGTTCTATTATATGGACTTCATGGCCTCGTTTTGATAGTAGGCAACCAACGGATCAATTATCTCGTCAAGATCTCCCTCCAGGATTCTACCCAGCTTGTAAAGGGTCAGTCCAATACGGTGGTCGGTGACTCTTCCTTGGGGAAAGTTGTAAGTTCTGATCCTTTCACTCCGGTCTCCGCTACCTACCTGAACTCTCCGATTCTCGGAGATCTCAGATCTCTGTTCCTCAGATAATTTCTCTAAAAGTCTAGCTTTGAGCACCCTCAATGCCTTTGCCTTGTTTTTGTGTTGTGATTTTTCGTCCTGGCAAGTAACTACCAAATCAGTTGGGAGATGGGTTATGCGGACTGCAGAATCAGTGGTATTTACACTCTGTCCCCCAGGTCCTGAAGAACGAAAGACATCGATCTTCAAATCATTCGGGTTTATTTGGACTTCTACATCATCAGCTTCGGGAAGAATTGCAACCGTCACGGCAGACGTGTGGGTCCTTCCTTGCGACTCAGTAGACGGTACCCTCTGAACACGGTGGACACCGCTTTCATACTTCAGTTTGCCATATGCATTTTTCCCCTCTATGAGTGCAATAATCTCTTTGAAACCACCTACTCCGGTATGGTTTTGATCTATTATGTCGACCTTCCACCCTCTAATCTCGGCATACCTGCAATACATTCTGAACAGATCTGCAACAAAGAGACTTGCTTCCTCACCTCCAGTACCGGCCCTAATTTCCAGAAATGTATTCCTGCTGTCATTGGGATCATTGGGAATGAGTGATAGTCTTAACTGTTTTTCCAATTCATGGAGATTTTGCTGTAGGGTGTCTATCTCTGATTTGGCCAGTTCTTTGATCTCTTCATCGTCCTCATCGAGGAACCCCTTGTTCTCCTCTATTTCCTTTCTAATCCTCTTGTAGTCTCTATACAAATCAACAATTCCGAATATGCTCGAATGCTCTTTGGCAATCTCTCGATATCTTTTGTTGTCCTTGGTTACTTCAGGATCGCTTAGAAGCTTATCCAATTCCATGGATCTTGCTTCAACCGTCTCTAGTTCTTGGAACATGATTCACTACTTCCTATAAATTAATACAATAAACATCATCTTTCATTTGCAACTGTACACTTTTATTACTTTAAAAACATTAACACAAATTAATCCTAAATTGAGGAATTGCGAATTGAGGGATTTAGGAATTATATAAGATATAGAATTCATTAATAAATTTCAATTCTACAATCCCTAAATTCCTTAATCCCTCAATTTATTTATCGGCATTCCTTTAAAAAAGTGTAACCCTACTTTTTGTCTTTATTCCATGCCGTATTTCCTTCTAAACTTCTCCACTCGTCCCGCTGAATCTATGAGCTTTTGCTTCCCCGTAAAGAAGGGATGGCATTTGGAACATATTTCCACTACTATGTCCTTCTTTGTAGACCTTGTCTCAATGGTATTCCCACAGGCGCACCTTATGGTTGTTGGGTAGTAATTGGGGTGAATTTCTTTCTTCATACTGCTTTCCTCCGGATTACAAACGCTTGCGCCTTCCCCCTGAACCCTAGTGTCTCAAAGCAAGCTGCGCACCTCGTAAAATTTATTTTTTTATGGGGTTCTACTTACTCATGGATTCCAAAAACTCCGAGTTCGTCTTGGTATCTGAAATCTTCTCTTTTAGAAAATCCAATGCATCAATAGTATTCATTGGTTGAATTATCTTTCGAAGTATCCATATTCTATTCAAGTCTTCCTTTGGGATGAGTAGTTCCTCTTTTCTAGTACCTGAGCGATTTATGTCTATTGCCGGAAATATCCTTCTGTCACTCAGCTTTCTGTCCAGATGGAGCTCCATGTTGCCTGTACCTTTAAATTCTTCGAAGATTACCTCGTCCATCCTGCTACCGGTATCGATCAAGGCAGTGGCGATAATGGTGAGGCTCCCTCCTTCCTCGATGTTTCTTGCTGCTCCAAAGAACCTCTTTGGACGGTGGAGAGCGCTGGAATCTACCCCCCCTGACAGAACCTTACCACTCGGCGGCACCACCGCATTGTAAGCCCTGGCCAATCTGGTAATGCTGTCCAATAGAATGACAACATCCCTCTTGTGTTCTACGAGTCTCTTAGCCTTCTCGATAATCATCTCAGCAACCTGCACATGTCTCTGCGCCGGTTCGTCAAAAGTCGAACTAACAACTTCTCCGCGAACTGAACGCTGCATATCCGTCACTTCTTCCGGGCGCTCGTCTATCAAAAGGACTATGAGGATTACCTCTTCGTGATTAGTTGTAATGGAATTAGCGATGTTTTGAAGGAGCATCGTCTTTCCGGCTCGAGGTGGTGAAACGATAAGGCCCCTTTGCCCTTTTCCGATAGGGGTCAACAAATCCATTATTCTTGTGGAGAGGTCTTCCGCCTCTGTCTCCAGATTGAGTTTTTGCTCGGGATAGAGCGGAACCAGATTATCGAAAAGGGTCTTTTCCCTAGAGGCCTCAGGGTTTTCAAAGTTGACGGACTCCACTTTAAGAAGGGCAAAATACCTTTCACTATCCTTTGGCGGTCTTATCTGACCAGAAACCGTGTCACCTGTTAACAAATTAAACCTTCTAATCTGGGAAGGTGAGACATATATGTCATCGGGCCCCGGCAAATAACTATAGTCAGGGGCCCGCAAGAAGCCGAACCCATCCGGCAGGGTCTCCAGCACTCCTTCTCCGTATATCAACCCGTTCTTCTCGGTCTCAGCTTGAAGGATAGCAAAGATCAACTCCTGTTTGCTCAGGCAACTAGCCCCTTCTATCTTTAGTCGCCTTGCCAGGTTCGTCAACCCACTAATCCTTTTCTCTTTAAGATCTTTTAAATTCAGACTCACTTTCCTCTCCTTTTGCTATGCTGAATTGAAGCCCCAAGGAAAAATCGACCTTAGTTAGTGTCCATCCATAAATGGTCTTTTTGCCCAATATCTGCGTTATGCTCAAAAAATAATCCTCGGAATATCAAATATATGCCGGCGGTTATTTTTTTTCGCATGCCTTGATCTTGAATAAAAATCCTCATTTCTGGATGGACACTAGTTAGTTTCCATCCAAAAATAGCCAAAACCCCGCGCACCTCTTACAGAGGAGCGGTACCTTGCGCGACTTTGTGGATACGCACACTGGTCAAAGTCAGAAAAACCGTACATAATATGATAAGTCTTAGTGTATAAGGCTTTGAGTGTAACCTTTTTTCGTTACCGCATTCCAGTTGCCGCCCGCTTACTTCTTGTTGCCCGTTGTGAACTACAGTTCTTCACAAAGTATTGGTACCAATTGTATCGGAGTTTCATAGGATTACGTGGGGTTACGAAAGGCCCTTATGTACAACGAACAACAAGCAACCGGCAGCAAATATGACAGTGGCCGCCGGACATCAAACGAAAAAAGGTTACACTTAAAGCCTTTTTTTAATACGGAGTACTATTTTTCGAGGGATTCGCCCCAAAGGTGAGTTTATGAAACGCTATTAGAGCCTCTGGTACAATAACAGCTTTTTTGGATAAACTCTGTGGGAAGGCAAATATATAGCATCTTCATTTGTTAAAATATAGTAAAATGAGACGTATGTCAAGTAATTTTTACCAGAGCTTTTAAAAATCGTTTTTTTTCGTAGAAGTATCCCTGATATCGAGTT
This sequence comes from Deltaproteobacteria bacterium, assembly GCA_030621455.1. Lineage (GTDB taxonomy): Bacteria > Desulfobacterota > UBA8473 > UBA8473 > UBA8473 > JAUXHQ01. The sequence goes on along the minus strand of JAUXHQ010000014.1, from coordinate 4,793 downwards.
AATGAATCAAAACCCTCACATATTAAGAGAGCATTCCCTGTTTTACCTGCACCCTTTTTCCTGTTTGGCAAAAATTCTTAATGGCGAATTGACGTTTCACCAGCGGCGCCATTACCCCGTCATGACCACTGTTCGCGTAGATAAAGTCTCGTATTTTTTTGAATTCTTCTTTCTCAAATATGTCTTTACCCAGTTCTATCATGTCCTCTAATGAACGATTATCAAGTTTGCAGTATGAGATTAAGGGGTTATCCGATTCAAGAGAATCGTGTAACAGAATATTCGCGTTCAATTGCGAGACTACACGTTGCATAACCCACATTAGTCGGGTTATTTTATCCTCCGATATAGGGGGACTTATCTCTGTGCGAATCTGCCTTCGGATCTCCTCATTCTGGATCTTCAGTTCTACACTTACTATTTCGATGTGGCCATTGATTAACTCATATGTTATCGGCGATTCAATCGTATCTCTGTATTTTTTTATTACAAAAGTCTCCCTTCCGTTTGTTGCCTCAAAATAACCGGTTTTTAAGGGTTCAGAATAGGGACGATCACTAACATAGGTAGCCTTATTCACCCTCAGTTCTTCTATATCATGCCCCCTGTGCCCTGTTATAAAGGATTTCCTATCATCCTTAGGATGCTCGATGAAACGCTCATTCTCTTCATCATAGTAGTATTCAACAGAAAAATCGTGCTCTGTCATATTGATAATCTCATCGCACTCTACGCACCTTAACAGTCTGCTCTGCACAGAGATCTCCTTTTTTACAAACCCTTAGTCTTTCTCCCACACCCTCAGTTCTTGAAATCCCATTGTCTTCTCGGCATCTTTCATTACACGGCAGGGATAGTTTACACTTTATTTGCACCGCTCCAGGTTTCGAGTTTCAGTGTTTACAGGCAGACTAACCCTAAAGGTCGTTCCTCTCTCTGTTTCACTTTGTACATCAATACGCCCGTGATGCCTGTCAACGATATTCTTTACAATAGAGAGGCCAAGCCCGCTACCACCGTTTCCTCTTTTTGTGGTAAAGAAAGGGGTGAATATCTTTTTTACATTTTCTTCCGGTATACCGAACCCTGTATCTGAAATGCTTATCTCAACAAAATCCCCATCCGGGTTGAGGTATGTCTCTATAACCAGTTTATTCTCCTCCGCCCCTTCCATGGCGTGGGAGGCATTCATAATCAAATTTATAAAGAGATGTTCCAATTCAAATTTGTCCGCCATAATTAAGGGTACGCCATCCCGGTAGAACCTGTGTATCTCACACCTCTTAATCTCACCAAATTCCGTAAGCAACCTCACACAGTCTTCCAGGACATCCTGTATGCTTATCATCTCCTCCTTATGTCCAGATGGCTTCCCATAGGTCATCAACTGTTGGGCAATATGGTCTATCTTTCGGGCCCCTATAGAGATATTGTCGAAGTACTTATTGAAGAGATCTCCCTGCTTGGATTTTCTCAAGCCCTGGTCGGCCCTTACTTGGACAACCTGTAAACTGTTATTGATCTCATGGGCGATCTTAGGGGCCAGCTGGCCCAGGATGGCCAGTTTCTCTGCACATAGAAGTCTATCCTCTAATGGCTCCACGTTCTCTTTCCCAGCGTCATCAGCGGCTCTTTCCGGGACATCCAAACTCCTGGCCAACTGACCGCTCAGGACATTGAATTTGTGCTTCTCCAGCCCCTTTCTCACAACATTTTCCACTCGATCCACGTCAAAAGGTTTAGTAATATAGTCCAAAGCTCCCTGTCTCACCGCCTCCGCCGCGGTATCCAAACTTCCGAAGCCCGTGAGGATGATTACCTCAATCTCCGGGTTGTGGTTTTTTATGCCCTTTAATACCTCTACCCCACCAAGCCCAGGCATCTTGAGATCCAATGTGACCAGATTTACAGGTTTTTGTTTTATGAAGTCCAAGGCGAGTTGGCCATTTTCAACTGTATGCACGTTCGAGAAGGGTTTCAGGATCATTCGAAGAGATTCCCTCGGGCCGAGTTCATCGTCCACTACTAGAATATTTGCTTTGTCCTCCATATCATTACCTTTCGTGTCAACCTTTAGTTCGACAGATTTTTGACACATACGTCTTCAATCCGTCAAAATATTGACTTCGCTGTCCCACAGGGCACGTCTTCCTGGGTTAATTCAGTGTTCATGATGAGGTAGTCTTGAAATACACGCCTTTGGCTATTGATCCAGTTATCGTCATAAGTCCGGAATATCTTTAGCACTTAAAACCGAGGTGAGTCAAATACTTGATGTTAAAATGCCGAAATATAACGCTTAACTGCACAGAACGTGCCTAAGTTTCATTGTTGCAAATAAAAAAAGCCACTCACATCACGTAAGTGGCCCCACAATTGGCGAATGCTAAATCCTTTATCTATATGTTTTACTATCTGAAACTTTTCGACCTGTGCAGTTACACAAACCTAGTGTTTTTAAGTGTCTCCGATGGTTCAGTTAACAGGATTGCGTTAAGCGCCGGCACACCTGACCAACTGCACAGGTCGAAACTCTTCTCAATAACCCTCAATTGAAGGCGGCCGGCAGTTTTATCTTAATCAGCGCTTCCCCCTCAGCAATGGCCTTTATCTCCATCAATCCCAGATTCTTGTTTACCAATCTCTGGGTCAGAAATAATCTCAACCCCGTAATCGGGGGGCTATCCGGTAAAGTTAAGGAATTCATTTTAAGATAGGCCAAGGGGATTGTTATCTCCACCGTCCTGCCATCTAATTCTTCCAGGCCTGCCAGATGATTCATCCCTCTCAAATCCCGGTCTGATACCGCTGCAGATAGCGACAAATCCATACCTTCAGGCGCTATGGAGATAGCGTTTGAAAAGACGTTGTCAAAGATATACCGGAGCTGATCTTTATCACTCAACACCGGTGGTAAATCCTTCTCAAACTTCTTCAACACAATTGATTTACTTCGAACCAGCTTGTCTCGGTTTTTCCTCAGGGCATCTTCAATTACAGAACAAACGTCAACCCTGCAAAATATCGGTTTTGAAAATTGGGTATAGCCTGTAATCCCTTCCATGAGACTGCATATCCTGTTTACATCTTCTTCTACTATTTGATGAAACTCTCCTCGAAATTTATCATCATCAAATCTCTCCGGCAGAAGCTGGGTAAAAGTTTTTATGGAAACCAGCGGGTTATTGATTTCATGGGCGAGGTTGACCATAAGGGTATCAAAAGAGAAATCTAATAACCTTTCTTTGCCAAGACTCTCCATCCCCTCGTCCTTTGGTGGTACTCTGACCATATTCCCCTCAATGCTAAAGTACACCTCTCCTCCGGAGATAATCTCCGTGTCTGCCAGGATCGCACTCCTGGTTATGACACTTTCCAATTCAGTCAAGTTTCCCGGCCAGTAATAGTTTTTTAGTTCATTTAATGCGTCCGGAGACAACCTTTTCCTCTGTAACTTCATCCTTTCACTTGCCTCATTGAGGATGTCCTCCGCGATTTTTGGTATATCTTCCCTTCTTTCACGCAAAGGGGACAGTCTGATCGGTATCACGTTTAATTGATGGAAGAGATCTTCCCTGAACCTTCCCTGGTTGACTTTCTCCAACAAGTCTTTACATGTAGACGCGATGATTCTGAGGTTTAAACCTACCTCCTTGTTTTTCTTCGTTGTGATTGTCCCTTCTTCCATAACCACCATCAGCCGCATCTGTATGCCCTGATTTGCTCTGTCAATTCCTTCCAGGAATAAAGTGCCGAAACTTGCAGAAGATGGTTCTCCACTTATTGCAAGCAAAGACTTTACAAAGGATTCCTCAATCAAAATGGCACAATTGAGTTTGAAGAAGCCCTCTCCCTTTCTCAATCCATTGTAATGAATAATCTTTGCCACCAGGTCGTGCCCTGATCCATTTTCACCCTGGATCAAGACCGGCGCATCATTATCAAGGGTTTTGGCCACCATGGCTGTTACCTGTTGCTCCAGAAGGTGCGATCCATAGATCCTCCGGTATTTGGCAATCTTCCCGGCCTTGTGAGAGACCTCGGAAAGAGGAGGGGTCGCCTTCTTCCGGCTTAACAACCCCTGAACCTTCTCTCTGACCTCATATACACTAAAAGGTTTGATTACATGATCAGAGATACTGTAATCGAAGACATCTACCACTTCTTTCAATGTCGGCTGTTCTGTTATGAGTAGAATAGCAATATCTGCATTATATTCGATCAATCTCAGTAAGAACTCCAGCTTGCCGCCCAGGGGGTGAGTGATGCCTAGGATAACCAGGTCTATCCCCCCCTTTTCAATCAACGAAAAGGCATCTTCCCCAAAACCCGAGGTTACAACACCAAAATTGTCCTTGAATATCATTAGAAGAGATTCTCTTACACTGAGAGAATCATCCACAACTAATATTTTTCTCATTCCGCGTCCTTAGCCCGGTTAACAAACGGCTGTTCCAAGGGCAAGTTTACGTAAAAGGAGGTTCCATGCCCAACCTTACTCTCCACCTCAACATAACCCAAATGTTCTTGAACGATCCTGTCGGATATGGATAACCCTAAACCGCTCCCCTCGTCTTTCGTAGTAAAGAACGGGGTAAAGATCTGCTCAAGGTGCTCTTCCGGTATCCCTTCTCCGGTGTCCCGTACCTCCATCTGCACATACCGTTTGGAATTGTTCCTGTTTGTTACCCTGGTTTCAAAGGCAATCGTCCCGTTTTCCGATATGGCATCCATGGCATTCAAGAACAGGTTGAGAAGAACCTGCTTGATCTGTTCTTTGTCCACAACTATTG
>JAUXHQ010000280.1 GCA_030621455.1 Deltaproteobacteria bacterium | reverse complement strand
GCCCGATCTTCAAACACAAAATCCTCGAAATAGGCAAAACTATTCCTGTGGTTTTGTATTTTCAGATCGAACAAATCTAACCTAAATCTGAGCGCCAACTTGAGAAAGTTATTTCGGCCACGTCCCTAACTAAGATTGAATAACTTCGTCTAAAATCTCATCGACTGCCTTTAATGCGACGGATTCCTCAGGCAAATCTGTCAAAGGCCGCAATGAGAGGTCATAATCATGGATCAACCTGTCCATGGGGATACCGTAAAAGGAAGTGAACCCCTCTTTTTCCATCTCGGTTTCAATGATAGGGTCTAAGTCTCCCTCTATTCTATTTATAACAAAATAGCTTCCCCCCACAGATAGTTCCAGTTCCTCAGTAAGCGCCCTGATCCTTCCTGCGGTTCTGATCCCTTTTGGCGTAGGATCCGAAACAATCAACAAGGCATCGATTCTTTGCAGTATGCGTCTGCTAAGGTGTTCCATCCCTGCTTCATTGTCTATTACAACAAAAGGATAATTCTTGATAAGGACTTCTAGAAATCTTCGCATCATGTTGTTTACTGGGCAATAACACCCCGGCCCCTCGCCTCTTCCCATAGCCAGGATATCCAATCCTTCGCCTTCCATCATCGCCTCATTGAGCTTTAACTCAAGAAGGGTTTCTTTCCCCATACCGGGTGGCATATTACGCATATGAGAGGAGAACTCCTCGCGAACTGCGCCGACGGTCTTTCCCTGCTGAAATCCAATTGTCTCCGCCAGATTTACGTTAGAATCCGCATCAACTGCCAGTATGGGAACTTTACCTCTTCTCTTGAGATTGCGTACGATTAGCCCCGCTATCGTTGTTTTGCCTATGCCCCCTTTTCCTGCAACCGCTATCAGAAAACTCAAGACAAAACCCTCCCCTTATCTATACCTAGTGAGCATCCGGAAATGAGATATTTTGTCAAGGTCAAGGAAGACGAAGATTTTAACCGCAGGAATACATTGGGTATGTAGGGGCACATTGCAATGTGCCCTTACATCTGAGTCTGACGCAGAGATTGCGGGAAATAGCCATTTATGGATGGACACTACCTATAAAACCTCCGGGACAGAGGAAACAAGCCCTCTCCATCATCATAGCGGATTGACATTAAAGAAAGAATCAAATTTGAATAGGGCTTCGGTAACACCAGAAACTGAGTGAACGTTCATTCATAGCTTAAGCTTTAAAAAATTACCATAACATTGTATGATTGTCAAGAATTTTTCAAAAAATTACCACTTGATAGAAGGGGAAAAATCTCTCGCCTGTGATTTTTTGTTCTTGACAATCCATAATCAATATGCCTATTTATTGTTCGATTTGGTTGAATAAAAGGGTTTTTCATAAGGGGCGACGAAGGGTTAGACAGATGGCTCTGATTGTACAGAAGTACGGTGGCAGTTCGGTTGGGGATGCCAGAAAAATCAAGGACGTGGCCCGGCGGGTAAAAGATACATACGAAGGTGGGAACGATGTGGTTGTGGTCCTCTCTGCCATGGGAGGCGAGACGGACAGACTCCTTGACCTGGCTAGGAATATCACGGATCAACCCGATGAAAGAGAACAGGATGTGTTGATATCCACAGGGGAACAGGTGAGTATCTCTTTGCTTGCCATGAGGTTGAAGTCTTTGGGGATGGATGCGGTATCCCTCTTAGCTCATCAGGTTAAGATTGAAACGGACAGTGAGTTCGGTAAGGCGCGGATTTTGGAGATCGATCCTGACAATATGTTAGGAGAGCTTCAGCACAGAAAGATTCTAATAGTCGCAGGGTTCCAGGGTGTGGATGCAACGGGGAACATAACCACACTGGGTCGGGGAGGTTCCGATACCAGTGCTGTGGCGATTGCAGCGGCACTCAATGCGGACATTTGCGAAATATACACCGATGTGGAGGGGGTTTTCACTACTGACCCGAATGTCTGTCCTGATGCTAGAAAGCTGGACAAGATATCCTATGATGAAATGCTTGAGATGGCAAGCCTCGGAGCCAAGGTCCTTCAAACCAGATCTGTTGAGTTTGCCAAAAAATTCCGGGTACCGATTCATGTAAGGTCGAGTTTCCAAGACAGTACCGGTACTTTTGTAATCGAGGAGAACAGAGATATGGAGAGTGCCATTGTATCAGGTGTTGCGTATAATAAGGACGAGGCTAAGATCACGGTTACAAAGGTACCCAACAGACCCGGCACAGCATCGAAGCTCTTTACTCCGATTTCAGATGCCAATATTGTGGTTGACATGATAATACAGAATGTGGGCGCAGACGGTCTTACGGATCTTACATTTACCGTTCCCAAGACTGATTTTGAAAAGGCGCTTGGGCTTGTTGAGGTTACGGCCAGAGAGATCGGCGCTCAAGGTGTACTGGCCGATCGTAATATCTCAAAGGTCTCCATTATCGGGGTGGGCATGCGGAGCCATTCCGGGGTTGCCTCCAGGATGTTCGCTGCACTCGCCGATGAAGGTATAAATATCATGATGATAAGCACTTCCGAGATCAAGATTTCCTGTGTAATTAAGTCGAAGTATACGGAATTGGCGGTAAGAGTTCTCCATGATGCATTTGGCCTGGGGGAGGAGAAGGAAATCTGAGATGAGAGCGATCAAAATATATGATACGACCCTGAGGGACGGAACCCAGGCTGAAGATGTGTCTTTTTCGGTTGAAGACAAGATCAGGATTACTCAGAAACTGGACGAGCTGGGGGTTCATTATATCGAAGGTGGGTGGCCGGGCACAAACCCCAAAGACATGAGGTTCTTCCGAGAGATCAGGGACATCCATTTGAGCAACAGCAAGATGGTTGCGCTCGGCAGCACCACCAGAAAAGGCA
>JAUXHQ010000222.1 GCA_030621455.1 Deltaproteobacteria bacterium | reverse complement strand
TCTTTCTCTGATAATATCTCTTATGCGCGGGCAGTGGCTGACAAACTCGACATACCCTTTTATGTGTTAAATTTGGAGGATGAATTTGAAAAGAAAGTAGTGGACTATTTTGTGTCGGGGTACATGAAGGGAACGACCCCTAACCCATGTGTAATGTGCAACCAGAAGTTGAAGTTCGGGGTTGTCTTGGCGAAGGCCCTTGAACTTCGGGCTGATTATCTGGCTACCGGACACCATGCAAGGATAGCTTGGGATGATTCAAGAAGACGCTACTTGTTACTTAAAGGAGTCGATCCTAACAAGGACCAGTCTTACTTCCTCTTTACCTTGAGACAGGAAGAATTAAGAAGGTTGATTTTCCCCATAGGGGATCTTGTTAAGAGTGATGTACGAAAAATAGCCAGAGACCTTGGATTTGGGGCGGCTGACAGGAAAGAGAGTCAAGAAGTCTGCTTTGTCCCGGATAACGACTATCGGAGGTTCATAGCTGAGAGAATCGGAACAGACAGATGCAAGAGTGGTAATATAGTAAACAAAGAAGGAGAGATACTGGGCAGGCACAACGGGATTTACAAGTTTACCGTAGGCCAGAGGAAGGGTCTTGGTATCACTGCCTCTCACCCCTATTATGTTCTGGGATTTGACCTTGAAAAGAACAACGTTGTCATTGGGGGGGACGAGGATCTCTTGAGTGAAGGCTTAATAGCCGAGGACATAAACTGGATCCTATCACCGGGTTCAAAGTCAGAGATTACCGTTTCATTTAAGGTTCGATACAGGGGCAAAGAGGCCAAGGCTACTATTAGACCTCAAGATGACGGGAACGTCCTACTTGCTTTCCATACCCCCCAGAGGGCAATTACGCCGGGCCAGGCCGTTGTGTTCTATGATGGAGACGTGGTAATCGGTGGCGGGTGGATAAGAGAGAGTATCTAAAAAATGATAAAGGACAGTATATTAGAAGCCATTGGTAAGACGCCGTTGGTTAGAATAAATCGGATGAATCCCAACAACAGGGTTATTCTTTCGGCTAAGATAGAGAGCGCAAACCCCAGTGGCAGTCTTAAGGACAGGATCGCCCTTTACATAATCTCAAAGGCGGAGGAAGAAGGCACACTGAGCAGAGACAAGGTCATACTGGAATCCACCAGTGGGAACATGGGTATCAGTCTGGCGATGGTAGGCGTCGTAAAGGGATATAGGGTGGCGGTCACATTATTGGAGTCTGCGAGCATCGAGAAAAGAAGTATACTGGAGTCTTATGGGGTGGAAATATTTTCAATACCTGCTGACAAAGGACCTGACGGAGCAAGAGATGAAGCCATGAGACTCTATGAACGATATCCGGGCAAGTACTTTCTGGCAGGACAAAATTTCAATAAGAATAATATGCTGGCTCATTATGAAACGACCGGAACGGAGATATGGGAGGATACGAACGGGGCGGTTGATTACTTTGTGGCCGGGATAGGTACCTCCGGCACTGTAATGGGGGTGGGGAAAAGGCTGAAGGAGCTAAAACCCGGGGTCAAGATCATAGGGGTGGAGCCTTATGCTAAGCATAAGGTCTATGGGTTAAAGAACCTTGAGGAAGCGCGACACCCTGAGATCTATGACGAGAGATATATCGACGAGACCATACGGGTGTCGGATGAGGAAGCAATAACGACAACGAGGCATCTGGTTAGAAAAGAAGGGATCTTTGCAGGTATCAGTTCAGGAGCGGTGATGTTTGCTGCCCTCAAAAAGATCAGGGTGTTGGATAAAGGCAACATGGTTGTCCTTCTGGCAGACGGCGGAGAAAGGTACCTATCCACAGGTCTCCTGACGGATAACAATTGAAGAAGATAGCTATTGCAACTCTGGGCTGTAAGGTAAACCAGTACGATTCTGCGGTAATCCGGGAGTCTCTCGGTGACGCTGAATACAATTTCGTACCGTTCAGCCGGAAAGCTGATATATATATTATAAATACCTGTACAGTTACGAAGAAGGCAGACTATCAATCCCGCCAGCTTATACGGAGGTCCCACCGATTAAACCCTTGTGCCAGGATAATAGTTACAGGATGTTATGCCCAGAGAGCGCCGCAAGAGATAAAAGAGATTCCCGGAGTGGATCATACAGTTGCCGTTGGAGATGTGAGAAGGATTATAAGCCTTATTGACACACCCCCCAGGAGAGAACCCCCGCCTATAATAACCGGCAATGCAGCCACCTTCCCTGAAAAAACCAGGGCATTTCTCAAGGTGCAAGACGGCTGCAATTCCAGATGTTCATACTGCATCATACCCTATACCCGGGGACGCAGCAAGAGCTGTGGCCCGGAAGAAACCATCAAGCGTATATTGAGACTCGTTGCGTTTGGATACAGAGAGATAGTCCTAACAGGGATACACCTCGGTTCCTACGGATGGGACCTGAAACCACGCACCACTTTGGCGAACCTGATCAAGTCAATTGAGAATCAGGGTATTTCCACCAGGATCAGGTTAAGCTCAATCGAACCCACCGAATTCACTGACGACCTAATAGACGTCATCGTATCTTCTGCCATAGTCTGTAACCATCTTCATATCCCCTTACAAAGCGGGGACAACGAGATACTTAAAAGGATGAGAAGGCCCTACGATCGTCTCTTCTTCAAGGAGCTGGTGGAGAGACTTGTTTCTGCCATACCCGATTTGAACATAGGTGTTGATGTCATCGCAGGCTTCCCCGGAGAAACCGAGGAGAGTTTCAAAAATACCGTAGACCTGATCGAAGGGGTTCCCACATGCTACCTCCACGTCTTTCCATATTCAAGACGACCCGGAACCCCTGCCGCCGATTTTCCTGATCAGGTGGGAAGCAAGACCATACGGGAGAGAAGCAAGATATTGCGGCGTCTGGGGAATCGAAAGAGACAAGACTATTACACGAGATTTCTCGGTAAGAGACTATCCATCCTCGTGGAGGCCAAAAGAGATGTAAGCACAGGCCGTCTCAAGGGATTTTCCCGTAATTATATACCCGTTTTGGTGAATGGGTGGGACAACATGGTAAACAGGGAAATACGCATCAAAGTCACTAAGGTTCAGGAGGGGAACGTGTTTGGAGCGCTAGAGTCCGGCTAACTTCTCTATCTTTTCCATTATCGTTTCAGTCATTATTCTTGTATTGTCTTTTTGCTTCCTGTTGTTAAGATCAAAAGAGATGGGCTCCCCAAAGACAATTCTCACCCGGCCCATCCTTGGAAAGACGGACCCGACAGGCAGACACTTATCAGACCCTATTATTTTCACCGGCACAACCGGCACATTTTTTTTCAGAGCTAACCACGCCACTCCCGGCTTCCCTTCTTTACTCTCGCCATGCACTGGGATTGTCCCTTCGGGAAATATAATGAGCACGTTCCCTTCACCCAACATCCAGAGAGAGTGCTTAAGGGAGGCTCGGTCTATTCTTCCTCTCCTGACTGGAAATGCGTTCAGCTGAGTCATCAAGGATTTTAAAACGGCGTTCTTGAATAGTTCTTCCTTCGCCATTGAATGCACTTGTCTCTTTACCGCGAGTGCCAGGATGATGGGGTCCAGGTAACTTATGTGGTTTGACGCCAGCAATACGCCTTCTGACCTGGGGATATTTTCGTGTCCCAGGACATCCAATCTGATGTACGAATGAAAGAAAAGATTTACGATTGGCTTTGCTATTCGATATAACATTTTGAGTTCTCTGAATATTTATCTTTTCAGAAGGTTGATGCTTACTTTAGATCACTTCATACTTTTGTCACTTATAACTTGATTGTATAGGAAATCCCATTTTTTAATCAATTTATATCAATTAGTTCCTGACTATGTGTGCTAACCACTCACAGCTATTAAGCTGGTAAGCCATTAGCTAATAAGCCGAACAGCCTCAACG
>JAUXHQ010000030.1 GCA_030621455.1 Deltaproteobacteria bacterium | reverse complement strand
TTGGGGCGTATTCCTTAATTTTAAGCAATTTAGGCACTTCAAATTTTAGACACTCATTATTTTTACCGATGATTCAATGAACAAGGCTGCTTTAATTGCCGACGTGCAGAAATAATCATTGACAGGCATGGTGAAAACCCCTATTCTTATATTCGGGCTACAGGTAGTGTGTATCCATTAATTCAGCATGCGGGAGAAAAAAGATGTTTGGGATTGGGCTTCCCGAATTGGTACTAATCTTTATAGTGGCTTTGATATTTGTCGGCCCGAAGAAACTGCCTGACCTTGCGCGAACCTTGGCAAGGGGGATGGCAGAGTTCAAAAAGGCCGCCGAGGAGGTTAGGGAAAACCTGGATATTAGCGGGGAGCTGATCAGTGAAAAAGAAGAATTGGTTAAAGACTATGAAGGGGTAGTGAGGGATATAAAGGAGACAACTGAATTAGAAGAAGTGGAAGAGAAGGAAGGGAATGGGGAAGGTGGAACCGCGAAGGCAACGGCGTTAAGAAGGAATGGAGATATCACGGAAGGTGGAGAACTCAGTGGCTGATGAAAAGCTTCCCTTTACTGCTCATCTCGAAGAGTTGAGAAGGCGGTTGATCACTTGTTTTATCGCAATTGGTGTCGGATTCATTATCTCCTATTTCTTCTCGAAGAGAATATTCCACGTATTGATGGAACCCCTGGTAAGTGTATTGCCACCAGAGGGGTCCTTGATCTTTACAGGCGTGACCGAAGCCTTCTTCACTTATTTGAAGGTATCGTTCCTGGCAGGCATCTTCATGGCAAGCCCGGTAGTTTTGTACCAGCTCTGGTCTTTTATATCCCCGGGCCTTTATGAAAGAGAAAAGAGCCACGTATTTCCTTTTGTTATATTTTCAACCATCTTTTTTGTTGGTGGAGCGATGTTCGGTTATTACCTGGTCTTCCCTGTTGGCTTTAAATTCTTCATGAGCTTTGCCAGTGATGTTATACGGCCGTTGCCATCCGTTAAGGAGTATCTCTCCTTTTCTGCCAAGTTGCTTATCGCTTTCGGGGTTATGTTTGAACTGCCTCTCTTTGTCCTCTTCTTATCCAAGATAGGGATAGTCAATGCCAAGATGCTATCTTCGCAAAGAAAATATGCGTTTATCATTGCCTTTGTTGCGGCCGCATTGTTCACCCCTCCTGATGTAATAACACAGTTAATGATGGCCGTTCCTCTCTTGTTGCTGTATGAGGTGAGCATATGGGTGGCCAGGTTCTTCGGGAAGAAGCAAGAGCTACCTTAGTTGCTCTATATGACCGCCTTTCACTGTCAGGACAAAGAGCATCTTGTCCGAATTTCCTGTCTCTTTAAAAGAGGTAGCCCCAGAGACTCCCGGATAGTCCCTTAGCTCACACAGCCCTTCTCTCAAACCATCCCGTGATTCGATCCCTTGATTTTTGATGAGACCTATAACCATATTGGCGGAATCATAAGCCTGCGCTTCGAGTATCCCGGGTTCTTCATCAAAGATTGACCTGAATTCATGAAGGAACTTCCGAACAAAAGGGTAGGGACTGCCTTTGAAAAAGCCGTCTACAAAGACAGCGCCTTGTGCGTATTCTCTCGCCATCTTAATGAGCTGTTGTGAATTCCATCCGCTCGTACCTAAAAGCTGTGTACCCACAACATCACAGTACGCCAGCTGAGGAAGGATCAGCCCTACCTTGTCATAGTAATCGGGGATGAATATGGCATCAAAATCGATAATCGGTTGTAATTCTTCCCCTTCTACTCCCGTATCCTCTAGTTCATCCTCGCGGTCTTCATAATAGAGCCCTACCAATTTCTTGATCTCATTTTGGAAATCATTCTGGTCCGGGAGGTACGATTCCACCCCTACGATTTCTCCTCCGTGTTCTAATACCTTGTCCCAGAAGAGGTTCATGAAATCAGTTCCGTAATTATTATCAGGGTAGAGGATGACAAAACGCTTTAATTCCAATGTCTCCGTTGCATAATCCACAATTGTAGTGGTTTGCAAATCCGGGGTTAGACTGTTTTGAAAGATATACTCCCCGGTTTGCGTAATATCCTTCTTATGAGACAGGACGATCATCGGAATCCTTAGTTCTTCGGCCCTTATTGCGGCAGTTTCAGCTGTTACACTCAACAGGGGGCCGATTATGCAGATCACGTTGGCGGCCAACACCAGTTCGTCCACTTGGTTACCAGCCACCTCCGGGTCTCCTTCGGAGTCTTTGATTATCAGTTTTATTGGTGACCCCTCGAAAGAGCGGCTGAATACACCGGCAGCCAGTTCTATGCCGTGGAGGGTTTTCTTTCCATACGCAGCGTACTTGCCGGTAAGTGGAAGGATACAGCCGATGGCATTTACGTCTGTTACAAGTCTTTGGTTGATCTCTTCCAATAGTGCTTGGGCCTGGAACCTGTATTCATGTTCTGGATGTCCATTGAGCATCCGTACAAGGATTAGACTCGCCTCATTCAATTCCTTCTCTATGAAATAGACTTTTGCCAGTTTGAATTCGGCATAACCGCTTGGAAACTGACTCCCATAAAGATAGATAATTTCTAACAGCTCATTTTTAGAGAAGTGGACATTGATAACTCTCTTCACTTCGTCTCTTATTTTTTCAATTGATTCCTCGTTGTCTGAGATGTTCATCGCCCTTATGTACCAAGAGATGGCTACAAGATTCTTACTGAGTTCTTCATAATTTTTTCCCAACAGCAAGTGTATCTTTATTTTTTCCTCCTCTCCGACAGGACCTGAACTCATACTTTTGAGGATTTGGATCGAGTCCTGGATGTTCCCCAGCTTTAGATGGGACATTGCCAGCTTAAGCCTTGCCTTATTATAGATCGTGCTTGTGGGAAAATCCTGCATAACCTTCTGGAAAAGTGACAACGATTTATCGTAATCGCCCGCAGAAAAATATATCTCCCCCATTTTGAAGAATGCATCATCCACAAGATCACTCGATGGAAACCTTGATATGAAACCTTCAAAGTCCTCGATAGCCTGACGGAACCGGCCTTCCCTATACCCTCTGTCGGCCTTCTCATAAGCCCTTGCAATGGCTTCTTCCCTGGAGATTCCCTCTCGTCCTTCTTTGTCTGACAGCTTCGGGTATTCGGGTGGATGCTCTCTCCTTGCAATCTTAGAAGGGACGCAACTGAAGACGAGAAAAATAGCAAGTATAGATAAGACAGACCTTAAATACTTCATTTTTTTGTCCAGAGGTTACTGAATTCTCTTTCGAAAAGTCTGGCGACGCTAACGGCCGATATGATTAACAGGTTTTCGTTATTCCATTTCTCTGCCGAAGCAGTCCAGTTATATGATCCCGCGATAGCTATCTTTCCATCAATGATGGCGAATTTGTTGTGCATTAATCCGGCTCCGTGCCCCCTATTATCTCTATATCGTCCCCTCCTCAATACAACACTTACGCCCTTATTCTTGAGAAACACGTCTTTAGAATAGGTATCTTGGGCACTGTCCCTGTCCATGAGCACCTTTACGTCTATGCCCTGTCTCGAAGCCTGAACAAGAGCCCTTGCTATCCGACCGTTGGTGAATTTGAACATGGCGACATGGATAGAGCTTTTGGCCTTCAAGATTTCTTCAATTATCACCTTCTCACATCTGCCGTTGGGGCTGAAATAGACTCGGATGTCATCGTTGCCATCGACATCCTCGACGAATAAACCAAAGGGGCAGATGGGTAAGAGCACGAGAACAAGGGTAATGAATCGTACGCTTTTCATCCGTGAAAACATATTATCCTCCCCTCTTTTTCCCGGGAGGCCCTGCTCAAAAAAATCCAGCCCAAATACCCCCGTTCATGGAAATACGCCCGAGCCTTTGTGATTAAGAGGAGGGCCTTCTGTATCTAAAGATATCCTCTTTCCGGACCCTTCTGATTGTCGAACGCTCATGGATATTATTTGTCGTCCTTTACTTCTTCAAAGTCAGCATCAACCACATCTTCATCCGATGGTCTCGGGGCGCTCTCTTCATCTGTTCCCGCGGCGCCGGAATCAGCGGATTGAGATGCCTTGGCGTACATGGCTTCAGCCAGTTTATGGGATGCACTGCTGAGTGCCTCACAGGCGCTTTCAATGGCCTGTACATCTGAGCCCTCCATCTCTTTTTTTGCCTTGGCAATGGCCTCCTCTATACTTTGTTTTTCGGATGCATCCACACTATCCCCATGTTCCTTTAGGGTCTTATCTGTAGTATAAATCAGGGCGTCCGCTTGATTTCTGGCTTCAGCCAACGCCTTCTTGCTTTTGTCCTCAGCGGAATGGATCTCTGCCTCTTTTACCATGGTATCAATCTCTTCTTCCGTGAGTCCACTGGAAGCCGTAATTTCTATAGACTGCTCTTTGCCGGTGCCTAAATCCTTGGCGGACACGTGGACGATCCCGTTAGCATCGATATCAAATGTGACCTCGACCTGAGGCATTCCCCTTGGGGCCGGGGGGATACCGACTAACTCAAATCTGCCCAGTGTCTTGTTATACTCCGCCATTTCACGCTCTCCTTGTAAGACGTGAATACTGACCGCCGGCTGGTTGTCCTCTGCTGTAGAAAATGTCTGGCTCTTCTTCGTAGGGATTGTAGTGTTTTTTTCAATGAGTTTGGTGAAGACCCTCCCCAGTGTTTCAATACCCAGGGAAAGAGGTGTTACATCAAGGAGAAGCACATCCTTAACCTCACCCTTCAGTACACCGGCCTGAATAGCTGCACCGATAGCAACCACCTCATCAGGGTTTACCCCTTTATGAGGCTCCTTGCCGAAGATATCCCTGACTTTATCCTGGACTTTCGGCATCCTCGTCATGCCACCCACGAGGATGACCTCATCGATATCAGAGGGACTTAGTCCGGCATCTTTAAGGGCGATATTGCAGGGGGGCACCAATTTCTCGGTCAGATCATCCACCAGTTGCTCTAGTTTTGCCCGTGTGAGCTTAATATTAAGATGTTTGGGGCCGCTGGCGTCTGCGGTGATAAAGGGGAGGTTAACGTCGGTCTCCATCGATGTGGACAGCTCCTGTTTTGCCTTTTCTCCTGCTTCTTTCAACCTCTGCAGGGCCATCTTGTCCTGTCTCAGATCTATCCCTTGATCTTTCTTGAATTCAGAGGCCAAGTAATCGATTATCCTCAGGTCAAAGTCTTCTCCACCAAGGTGCGTGTCACCGTTGGTCGCCTTTACTTCGAATACACCTTCCCCGATCTCCAGGATTGATATGTCATATGTGCCCCCCCCGAGATCAAATACTGCAATTTTCTCATCCTTTTTCTTGTCCAGACCATAAGATAACGCTGCGGCAGTTGGTTCATTTATTATGCGTAAGACATTTAATCCTGATATCCTTCCGGCATCCTTTGTGGCCTGACGTTGACTGTCATTGAAATATGCCGGCACTGTAACGACTGCATCAGTCACTTTCTCCCCAAGATAATCCTCGGCAGTCTGCTTCATCTTTTGCAGGATCATCGCTGAGACCTCCGCAGAGCTGTAATCCTTATTTCGTATAGCCACCTGGGCATCCCCGTTCTTAGCCTGCGTGATCTTGTATGGGAGGTTGGGCATGTCATTCTGTACTTCTGTTGCACTATATTTTCTGCCGATAAGTCTCTTGACGGCAAACACCGTGTTTTCAGGGTTAGTTATGGCCTGTCTTTTGGCTACTTGCCCGACCAACCTCTCTCCGCTGTCTGTGAATGCTACCATGGACGGAGTAGTTCTAGCCCCTTCCGCATTGGCAAGAACCTTAGGGTCCCCACCCTCCATGATGGCCACACAGGAATTGGTTGTACCTAGATCAATCCCTATCACTTTACTCATGTTCTCCTCCTTGCTCTACCTGGCTGGTTAGTGCCCATCCATAAATGGCCCTTTTGCCCAATCCCAGCATCAGAATCAGATTTTAATCCTCGACATATGCCAATATCTCCCTGCGGTTAACATCTCCGCCTTCCCGGACCTTAAACAAAATTGCCCATTTCTGGATGCACACTAACTATAACTTCTCAAAAACTCAGTGGTGTTTACTTATACCTGAACGCAGTAGGGCACTTTTGTAAACGAAAATCCCACACTGTCCGGTTCATACCCAGGCTTTTTCAGTAAGTAGATTTACTTTTCGTCCGTAATGTCCTCATTTTTTGTATTAGTGTCGGAAGGGGATGTCGCAACTGTAACCTTTGCCGGTCTAAGCAACCTATCGTTTAAAAAATACCCCTTCTGGAATTCTGAAACAATGGAATTGGAGTCATATCGGTTATCCTCAACCTGCATCATTGCTTCATGCCGATTGGGGTCGAACTTTTCTCCAATAGAAGAAAAACCGGTAACACTGAACTTTTCCAGGGTCTTCAAGAATTGATTTAAGACGATCTCAACGCCTTCAGTGAGGGACTTGGGGTCAGTTGAATCCTTTCCGTGCTGTATTGCCATCTCAAGGTTATCAACAACAGGCAAAAACTCTCTCAATAGGCTCTCATTACAGAATTTTATTGTATCTTCTTTTTCTCTTTGTATCCTCTTCTTGTAATTTTCAAACTCTGCCTGTGTTCTGAGTAACCTGTCATTAATTTCAGCTACTTCTGTTTCTTTGGCCTCCAACAGTGTTATCGGATCTTCCTCCTGACCCGTCTCCTCTATCCCATCGTCTCCTTTCTGCGTAAGTCCTCCTTCCGGTTCCGATGTCGCCTTGCTTTCTGCTTCGACCTTCTCATTCTTGTTAGAATCATCCACTACCCTCACTTCTACCATTACTCCCCTCCTTTCAGAGCAATGAACTCAGCAGTTCCAATTTACTACTCCACGCCTTCACAAATTTCCCCCAGCCTCCCTATTCTATGAGAGAGGATAACCTTTAAGGGCCTCGCTTTTCTATTGGGGGGATGATCTACGGCTATTCTTGAAACAACCTTTAATTCAACAACATGCCTTGAAGGGGGGGGGGTTGCCAAGGGTGGACCATAAGATAGAAACCTCTGTGAAGTTTCTATAAAGACACCTACTGGTATTTTGCATCCATTATTTTGCTGACGGTTCTAGCAGTGTAGTCAACCATTGGAACGATGTCACAGTAGTTCATCCTGGTTGGCCCAATTACTCCGAGGGTACCCGAAGCGTATTCTCCCCAGGTGTAAGGAGAAGCAATTATACTGCATTCCTGCATTTCCTGAAATTGATTTTCTGTGCCTATGGATATCTGGATTCCCTCACCCTGGATTACCTGATCCAACAGTTTCACCAGGATGTTTTTCTTCTCAAAGGCCCGAAACAGGGTCTTCACCTTTTCCATGTCACAGAATTCAGGGCAGTCAAAGATATTAAACTTTCCGTCTATAAAGACATCATCATCCATGTCGCTGCTAAAGGCCTCCTGGCTGAGCCTCAACGCCTGTGACAACAACCAGTTGCACATATTCTTTTCTTTCTTCATCTCATTGATAATTTTCTTCCTGACATCCTTCAAACTCAGGTCACTCAAGATCTCATTTAGATATTTGGTAAACTTATGCAACTCATCCTGGGAGAGTTCTTCCTCAGTTTCTATGATCTTGTTCCGCACTGTCCCTGCTTTTGGGATAAAGACAGCAAGTATCTGATTTTTTCGTAGCTTGACAAATTCTATCTGCTCAAAGATCATATTTCCGAATTTGGGCGCTATAATAATCCCTGTATATTGAGAGAAGTTAGAAAGAAGGCTTGAAGTCTCCTTCATAATATCAATAAGCTGGAGGTTTTGGGGGCGATATGTTCTCTCAATGCTTTGTTTTTCTTTTTTGGTGAGTTTCCTCACCGTTAAGATACAGTCTACGTAATAGCGCAGTCCCCTATCTGTGGGAATCCTTCCCGCTGATGTATGGGGTTGAGATAAGTACCCCATTTCTTCGATATCCGCCATGACGTTCCTAATGGAAGCTGCGCTCAAATCCAGGTATTGCTTCTTTGAAATCGTACGGGAACCAACAGGTTCACCGGTGGCGATATATTCGCTGACTACTGCTTGCAAGATATTCTTGCCTCTCTTTGAGAGCCGTTCAACCATTTTTTGTACCCCATTCTATACAGTTGGTATTTCATTAGTGCCCATCCAGAAATGGGCCTTTGAGAAAATGGGCACTAAACGGTTTCCAATTCAGAGATTGGGAAGTTTTTATCTGAGCAAAACCGCAGGAGTCTCTTGCGCCAACCCATAGATTGTTGTACGTCCTAAGAAGTATACCTCAGGAGAACACAACCCAAGCGTAAAAGACCCTTCTGGATGGAAACGCTATTAAATAGGGTATTCACTACATTAGCACTCTTTGATGTTGAGTGCTAATGATATAAGTTAACAGTCAGTGACCTCGTTGTCAAGAAAAAAATCTTCTTCCCTTACCCCAATTCAATGGAATTAATGGTAAAGAAGGAAATTGGGAAGCGATTAACCTTAAACCAGGAACCCTGAGCCTTATAACCCAGACCAAGCTAGTGTCCAATTTATGAGCAAAACACCAATTACAGAAAGGTTGCAGTCAATAAGAAAATAGTTTTTACGAGGTCTGTATAAGCTGAAAAAGTAATTTAATGCAGCACTTATTCCGTTTACTATATTGCTTTTTCGGTCTTCCTGGGACCTATCAACAGAACAACCTGTTCACCCTTCCAGATAATTGAATGTGTGTCAAGGTTTTTGTCAGCAGGAGGCCTAGGTTTCAGGCCTCGAGGTTCCCTGGAGTTCCATTAGCTTCTCAAATTTTTCGTAGGCCTTACCACTGGCCAGGGATTCCTTGGCTTTCTCCATTCCCTGGGCGTAGCTTTGGGCAAAACCCGATATATAAAGAGCTGCCGCAGCATTCATACAGAAGAAATCCGCATCAGGGGTATCGTATTGTCCCTTAAACACATCCAGGATACGTTTTGCGTTTTCATGAGCGCTTCGGCTACTCGCAATCTTTGAGATGTCAACGGTCTTTAGGCCAAAATCTTCAGGGGTCACTTCATAAGTCTGGATGGCCCTCTCTTTCAACTCCACGACTCTGGTAGGTCCCGCAAGCGAAAACTCATCCATTCCCTTTTTCTTTTCTATGCCTTCAGCCATTCCAAAGGGTGCAAGTGCTGAATGCATATTAGTCTCCCTTAGAACTTGAATAAGTTGGTCACACACTTCCGGGGAGTAACCTCCGATGACTATGCTATCCGTTTGTTCACATGGGCAGGTTAAAGGTCCAATAATGTTAAACACAGAAGTGAACCGCATTGTTCGTATCAACCTTGCCCACCCTGATTTTAGGAAGGCTTCGCCGGGAAGATAACAGATATCATACATCTCAAGACATTTCTCTGCCTGGGAAAGCGGTGCGTTAAGGTCTATTCCCAATATTTCCAGGATATCTGATGCCCCTGAAACACCGGTGACAAGTCTGGCGCCCTTTTTGGCAACCGGTAATCCACAGGCGGATGCTATAAAAGAAGCCGGCGTTGAACAATTGACTGTCTTTAGAGGATCGGACCCGGTTCCTACAATATCACAAACCGGCCCGTCTATCCCGACCATTATTTTTGAGGTATCATATCGGTCAAGGGCATCCCAGGCGCCTGAAAGCTCTTCAATTGTGGGACCCCTGGTAATATGGGCCATGAGAAAAGCTCCCTGTTGGAGTTCCGGTTGCTCATTCAAAATCACCTGTCGATAAGCTTCGCAGGCCTCTTCCCGAGACATAAATTCACCCGCAGCAATCGCGCAAATTTGATGTCCAAAGGCACGTAAATTACTCTCTGACGACATGTTAATCCTTTCTTTTGGGAACAACTACATATTAATAACAAATTTTAAGACCTGCCCCCCCAAAATTCTTGGCAGCACAGAAGAAACTTGGTCTAATCCAATATCCCCTTCAATAAGGAGTTCCACTTCATCCCTGTAATTCAGGAGCGTTTCAACTGCTTCTTTCATCTGTTTGCGGGTACATCCATACGCCCCGGCACACTTTAATTGGCGGTAGTGTATCTCGTTCAATAGATCGGCAGGTACAGGACTGCAATCAGTAAAAGCGCTGAAAAAACAAAACATTCCGCCATCCTGAAGTCTATTGAGACCTTCCGCAAAAACATCGATTGAAGAAGTGGCATTGATCACGATGTCAAAGTGTGACCTGCTGGGTTGTAACGCGGCCTTTATCCCAACCTTATTTCGAAATTCTTCGGACCGCCCCAGTTTGGCTGAACTGATTTCCATAATTAACGGATTTGCACCCCTCGCTTTAACAGTCAATGCCATAAGAAGGCCGACAGGACCTCCTCCATAAATCAGCGCATGGCTCCCCGAAATTAAATTGGCTTGGTCGAGCGCATTAATTGCGCACGCTATAGGCTCTGCAAGACATGCAACCTTTCCCGGCAAGTCATGAGGGACCGGAAGTAGACTTGATTTCGGAACCACAACATATTCCGCAAAACCACCATCTCTGTGAAAACCCAAAATCTGCATTGATTCACAGAGGTTCTCCGCCCCTGCTTTGCATTGTGCACAATAACCACATGCCTTACCAGGCCATACCACAAAATATTTTCCGCTATCCTCCAGATACCCGCATATCTCATGCCCCAAGACGCGTGGCAAAACGAGATCTCTATGGCCTCTATCCCACATTTTAGCATCTGTTCTGCACACTGCACAATGAGTCACCTTAAGAATAGATTCTTCGGGCCCTGCTTTAGGAAGAGGGGTATCCTTCAATCTCAGAGAGCCTGGTCTTTCCAGCTGAAGTAAGTTCATTCGATCTCCATATTATACCATTTAATACGATGATTACCTGCATCTTTAAACTTTGCGACCTGTGCGGTTATAGCTCGCGCGGTCATAATTTGCGGAATTTTCGGCGAGCAATGAGCATCGAGCGCAAGGCGCGA
>JAUXHQ010000277.1 GCA_030621455.1 Deltaproteobacteria bacterium | reverse complement strand
GATGTCAAGGACTTCCAGCGTGCGGGCAACTCGGAAGAAGTTCACCGGATCACTAAATCCTCTTTATCCCCCCTTATTCTCCATGCCGGGTCCGTTACCTTTCTTCATCCAGATATGGTTAATCGTTTTGTTGTTTGAGTAATGAGACTTGCTGACATTTTCAGTTGACTATTGACTCAATTTATCTTATAAATCTTTATTAGATGGGCTTGTGAAACGGGATCAAATGGGGGATCGTCCAACGGCAGGACTCCAGACTCTGGCTCTGGCTACAGGGGTTCGAATCCTCTTCCCCCAGCCATTCTTTGTCCGGGCGCGGAAAAGAGACAAATTATGCTTAAAACCGGGATAGTTAGGGACTCCAGATACCTGGAACATGTGACTTCACCATATCACCCGGAAAACCACCAGCGGCTGGAGGCTATTTACAGGATGCTGGACAGTGAAGAGATGGCAGGAAAATTTACGGAAATTCCACCACGGTTTGCCACAGGAGAAGAGATTAAACTGGTCCACACTTCTGACTACATGTCGAGAGTCGCTGCAACCGCTGATCTTCCCCATAGCATGCTCGATCCTGATACTCACACGTCACCAAAATCCTATGACGCTGCCCGGTTAGCAGTGGGGGGACTACTCGAATCGATTGACAGGGTTATGGATGGTGGAATCGACAATGGCTTTGCATTCGTGCGGCCTCCGGGTCATCACGCAGAATCGAATAGAGGTATGGGGTTCTGTCTCTTTAATAACATTGCCATCGGGGCACGGTACGCTATTCAGAGATATTCCCTGGATCGCGTCTTGATTGTTGATTGGGATCTTCACCACGGAAACGGCACGCAAAACGCCTTTTATAACGATCCCAGGGTGTTATACTTTTCCACTCACCAATTCCCGTACTATCCGGGCAGTGGAGACCTTAATGAGACAGGATCAGGGGATGGTATCGGATTCACGGTAAATGTTCCTCTTTCGGGGGGGCAGGGAGATGGGGACTACCTGCAGATCTTTGAGAGGATTTTGATACCCATTTCTCGCCAGTTCAAGCCCCAGCTTATCCTGGTTTCGGCTGGATTTGACATCTATTTCCAGGACCCGTTGGGAGCTATGAAAGTAACCCCGGCCGGGTTTGCAAGGCTCACGAGGTCCCTCTTGAAGGCTGCCAACGAAAGCTGCGAGGGCAAGCTAGTCTTTATCCTGGAAGGCGGGTACCATCTGACAGGTCTGGAGGAATCGGTGAAGGCCGTTCTTAAAGAGTTGAGGGGGGAGAGTCTCGTTCCGGAAGGGGAAACAGACAAAAAAGACGGGGAATCGATGTATACGGATTCACTAATAGATAACATTATCTCTGTACTTAAGAGCTTTTGGAAGTTTCCTATGGTCTAACCCCTATGGTCTGACAATAAGGGAGAGGTCCTCTCTTTCTTTTTTCTCCTCTTCCCGCAGGGTAATAGACACACTTCTCTCCATCAGCCCCAGGAGAAACGGGTGATGGCAGGGGGGCATGGTCGTCGTATCCTTCAATGCCAGAGATGCTGCAAGACAGAGTCTGGCATCTTCTTCCCTTCCCAATTTATGGATAACGTAGGCCATTTCTTCAAGCCTTCTTCCGTATATAAAGCGCTTCTCTCCGTTGAATAATTCCTCCACAGCATCATTGTATATCTGAAAGATACGTTCCTCTTTCTGAACAGGTGTGAGAATCAGCTTACTCTCATTTGCATCCCGTATCATTTCAACATACTTTTCAATCTCCCTCGATTCTATTGTCCAGTTGCTGAATTCCGGTAGTTCAAAGAGGGTGCCGCAACGCCTCAGGAGATATTCATCGGCTCTTATCAAGTCCTCTCTAACATAAGAGTATATAAGCGGCGTTTGAGTCTCATTGTGCGGTTTGCCCATCTTGTTCTTCCATTCCGAAAAGACGGGCATAGAATGTCCCTTGCGGATTGCCATGGCATACCCCTCTTCCATAAGAAATCGGCAATACGACGGGTCCGCCTCCACTATGGGTAGAGGGCTTTCTTCTTTGAACCGTATCAGATATTCCTTGTAGGCCTTTCTCGTAATTTCCGTGCTTTGAAATTCCGTCATCCCTTCCGTATCATCTATCAATACCTCAAAAAGATAGAGGCCCCTTGTTGTCCTGGGTTGGGCCAGCAACACCAATCTGGCTCCCAGATTGTCTATAGCTGACAGATATCCTTCAGATACCCTGGCAGGTGGTCGAAAAGCCGAAACTTGTGAGTCCTCGAATCTCCCGTCTTTTACAACAGCACCCTTTTCTTTCAACCGATAGAGAGACCTCTTTACGACCTTTCTAACGGTCTTGTAATCGGTCTGTGCAGACATTTTATCGAGCAGATCCACAGACCCCTGTATGGGAAGGCCGGCAAGAGATTCCGCAATAATCAAATCCATCACTTCACTTGTCCCGGCAATTCGGGTCAAAAGAAGCAGGGATTTTTCTCCTGCTTCCTCCATGAGCTGTTGGACAAATGCGCTTTGAAGGTGACTCCCCAGTTGGGAGACTTGTGCGCTTATTGTGAGGAAGAGTCCCTCGTCAGGGTCTTTCAAAAACCTGTGAGAGTTTCCCATCAAATTAAAAGCTGCCTTTAAGGAAGCGTGCAGTTCTTCATCTAAGGGGGCTCCCAGGTCTCTTAATATGTCTGCTGCACGAATCTTTCTGGCTATACTATTGCCTTTTCCCAAGGCTATTTTCCGGAGAATTGACGCGGACTGTGGGTTTCTTCTCAATTCACTGATTGCATTGCCCACCTCCTCCGGCCCCAAATACCCCCCCCTTGCCTCGTCCACAAGTTTCAGGGCCTTCTTTCGGTCCTTTGATTTCTTTCCGGCTTCCACCCTCTTTCCAA
>JAUXHQ010000188.1 GCA_030621455.1 Deltaproteobacteria bacterium | reverse complement strand
TTACACAAGATGACACAAGAGGAATGGGACCAGGTCATAGCCGTCAACCTCACTGGGGTCTTTAACTGTCTCCAGGCAGCGGCTTCTCACATGATGGAACGAAAGTATGGTAAAATTATAAATGTTACCTCTGCAGCGGGTATAAGGGGAACTATCGGACAGATTAGCTACGGGGCCGCGAAATCCGGTGTGATAGGGATAACGAAATCATCAGCGAAAGAGTTGGCCAGATACGGTATCAATGTGAATGCTGTCGCCCCCGGGGTCATTGACACCCCTATGACAGAGGTAGTACGGACGAGAGAGAAGTTTGCAAAAAAGTATATCTCTGAGATACCTTTGGCGAGATTTGGCACGCCCGAAGAGGTGGCAAATGTTGCAGCGTTTTTGGCTTCGGATGAGGCAAGCTATATGACAGGCCAGATTATAAGCGTGGACGGTGGATTGATTATGTAACTCGTCGTTCCTTACTGCTTTGGAAGGTTCGCGGGGATGACGGTCACATATACAGATACAGCCACCGTCATTCCCGCGAAAGGTATTGTCCGGTATATGAAAGAGTTTACATAATTAACTGATAGGGGAAGTGACGGAAGCAACGAGTTATCTTGTGTAGAGAATTTACCGGAGTAAGTTTTGATGTTATTATCTTGAATGCCTGATAAACCAAGAACTGTATTTCCGATACGCTTGCGTTAATGTTGTCGTTGTGCATAGTAGCCATATATATACCCCAGGAGGTTGTGCGGATGGAGGATAAGTTTGAGAAGCTCGAAAAGGCATACTACGAAGGTGCCAAACGACTGAAGACATGGTCTGGTTTCTCCGTTAAAGAGGTCTATACGCCTGATGATGTAAATGGGATCGATTATTCAAAAGATATAGCAGATCCGGGTGATTATCCTTACACAAGAGGTATCCACTCAAACATGTTCAGAGGAAGGGTATGGACAAAACGAGAGCTCTGTGGGTTCGGAACCCCGGCAGACACCAATAAGAGACTCAAATATCTGACTGAGGAAGGACAGAGTGGATTAAATTTCATAAATGATCTCCCTACGGCCCTGGGGATGGATTCCGATCACCCCCTGGCTGAAGGAGAAATCGGGATTATAGGTGTCCCCCTCTCTTCCCTTAGAGACATGGAGACCTTAATGGACGGTATGCCCATCGACAAGGCCAGTGTATCGATAGTCGTCTCCACATGCACTGCACCGATTGTACTGGCCCAATATATAGCCCTCGCCGAGAAGAGAGGGGTCGATATCTCAGGGTTGAGGGGAACCATTCAGAATGAACCGTTGAAAGGTCGTTATTGTGGGTTCGGACCTAACACGGAGCATCCGGACCTTTGTCTCCAATCAGCCGTCGATATAATAGAGTACTGTACAAAATACATGCCCAATTGGTATACGATGAACGTGAACCTATATGACTTGCGTGAAACGGGGATAAATGCCTTTCAGGAAGTCGGCTTTGGGTTCTCCATGGCCATAGCGTATATCAATGAGGCCCTGAAACGAGGACTCGACATAGACGACTTTGCTCCCAGGATGGCATTTTACTGTTCTGCACATATAGATTTCTTTGAAGAGATAGCTAAACTTAGAGCCGCACGAAGACTGTGGGCAAAGATTATGAAGAATAGGTTTAAAGCAAAGAACCCAAAGTCAGTAAAATTTAAGTTCGGTATTCATACGGCTGGCTGTTCACTGGTACCACAGCAGCCAATGAACAACATAGTCAGGGTTGCCTACGAGGCTTTGGCGGCCGTTCTAAGTGGCGTACAGTCTTTACACTGCTGCTCTTATGATGAACCGATAGCCTTGCCTACGGAAGAAGCCCACAGGATAGCCCTCAGGACCCAGCAAGTCCTGGCATATGAAACCGGCGTCGCCACAGTGGCAGATCCTTTGGCGGGGTCCTATTATATCGAAAATCTCACCAACGGCATTGAAGAGGAAGCTGCTAAGATAATAGAAAAGATTGACGAAATAGGTGGAATAACCGCTGCCATGAATACTAAATGGTTAGACAATGAGATAGAAAAGGCGGCCTATAAGTATCAGAAAGAGTTAGACGAGAAGGAGAGGGTAGTCGTGGGGGTGAATGAGTTTGTAATCCCCCCTGAAGAGGATACTGAAGAAGAGGTACATAAAATTTCGAGTGAGGCCGCCAAGACACAGATCGAAGGTCTGAGAGAGTTAAGAGAGACAAGGGATAACGATAAAGTTAAAGAGACCCTTTCGAAGCTTCGTGAAGCGGCTGCAGAAAAATCGGGAAAGAACCTTATGCCTTTTATTATCGACGCGGTTAAGGTATACGCAACCATTGGTGAGGTTAACGGAACCATAAGAGAGTCCTTCGGTTATCATTACGATACCATGGGTGTAATAAGCTCTCCGTTTTGATTCTCAACGGGTCGTTGCCGGGCATAAAATGAATTACGTTTAACGGGCAATACTGATAATACCATCTAACCGCACAGTTCGAAATGATGAAAGAAGGAGGGTAAGTAATGAGCCGAGACTTGGTAAACTACGTGGTCGAAGACGGTATCGCAATTGTCACCATCAATCATCCACCGGCAAACGCCTTGGATACCAAGACGATGCGTGAGTTGGATCAGGCTTTTGAGGAACTGGCGAAGAATGACGAGGCTAAGGTAGTGATACTCACCGGCGCGGGAGAGAAGATATTCGTGGCCGGGGCTGATATAAGTATGTTCCCGGAAATGGGGCAAAAGGAAGGTGAGGATTTCTCCCTCGAACTGCAAGGGACTTTCAATAAGATCGAGGGTTTTGAGAAGGTTGTTATCTGCGCTGTAAATGGTATCACACTCGGAGGGGGATGCGAGTTGGCCATGGCTTGTGACATAAGGGTTGCCTCGGAAAGTGCAAAATTCGGACAGCCGGAGGTTAACCTGGGCGTTATACCTGGTGCCGGCGGCACGCAGAGACTTCCCAGACTCGTACCCAAGGGTAAAGCCAAGGAACTTATATTCACAGCCGATATGGTTAGCGCGGCAGAAGCGAAAGAGATAGGTCTTGTGGACAGGATCGCCCCTAGGGGAGAAGCCGTTAAAGAGGCAAAAAAGATGGCTAAGAAAATTATGGGGAAAGGTCCCATCGCCATAAAGTATGCCAAGAAGGCAATAGACGAGGGGATTAATATGACCCTCAGCGAGGGTCTGAAGCTGGAGGCGAAACTCTTTGGCCAACTCTTTACCACCGAAGATCAAAAGGAGGGGGCAAAGGCATTCTTAGAAAAAAGGGAGGCCCAGTTCAAAGGTAAATAGCAAAATGCCGTAATTTGAAATGCCGATGGATAGTATATCTAGTATGTATGTTGGTCCCCACTACATCATTAAGGAGGAAGATAATGCAGTACAACCTTACCGATGAACAAGAGTTGATCCGTCAAACAGTCAGGAGACTTTCAGTGGACAAAGTCGCTCCCAGGGCCGCTGATATAGACGAAAAGGAAGAATACCCATGGGATCTCCTGGAACTACTGAAGGAAAATGCGCTCATGGGCGCGGATGTCCCGGAGGCTTACGGCGGTACCGGATCAGGGCCGCTGGTGCTGTGCATTATAATTGAAGAGCTATCGAAGGCATGCGCCAGTACCGGTCTCATCCCTGCGGTCCAGGAGCTCGGTTTGTTGCCGATTCTTCTTGGCGGGAGCGAGGAACAGAAGCAGAAATTCCTTCCCAAGATAGCCAGTGGGGAGCATCTCTCTGCCTGTGCCATAACCGAACCGGGGGCAGGTTCCGACGTGGGGAGTATCAGCACAAGAGCCATACGAGATGGTGACGAATACATCCTCAACGGCAGCAAGATCTTCATCACCAATGGCGGTATAGCTGATGTGTACTCTGTTTTTGTAAAGACGGACCCTGATGCATCAAAGGGATCGAAGGCCTTGGGAACTATCGTCGTTGAAAAAGACGCACCGGGTTTTTCCATCGGCAAACACGAGAAGAAACTCGGGATTCGCGGAAGTGTAACTACGGAACTCATCTTTGAGGATTGCAGAGTCCCCGCCTCTAACCTTCTGTCGGGGGAAGGGATGGGCTTTGCGATCTGCATGAAGACCCTCGATTTTTCCAGGCCCGGTATCGCTGCTCAGGCATTAGGCATAGCACAGGGGGCTCTTGATTACGCTGTTGGCTACGCAAAGGAAAGGAAGCAATTCGGCAAACCGATTACAACCTTCCAGGGTATACAGTTCATGCTGGCTGATATGACTACGCAGGTTGAAGCAGCCAGACAACTCCTATACAAAACTGCATCATTGCTGGAAAACCAGGCCAAGGACATGAGCAGGTTGCCTGCAGAGATTATTCGGTTTTCGTCAATGTCTAAAAACTTTGCCTCTGATGTAGCAATGAAGGTTACTGTGGATGCTATTCAGGTACTCGGAGGCTATGGTTACGTTAAGGAGTATCCCGTTGAACGGATGATGAGAGACGCTAAGATAACACAGCTTTATGAAGGTACCAATCAGATTCAAAGGATCGTAATTGCGAACACGCTCCTATAAGATCCGTGAAATCATTAAATTAACTGTTGGGGAGGGGGAGGAAGCTACTGCGGAACCCGGAATTTTAGCGATTCAACGAACAGGATTGACCGCCTGACTGTGACTAAAATGGAGGCAAGAGATGTTTGAGCTGACAGAAGAACAGAGTATGATAAAGGAAACAGTCAGGAGGTTAGGAGTAGAGAAGCTCGAGCCAAGGGCGGCTGAGGTTGACAGGGTCGGGGAATTCCCCTGGGATATCATGAGGATTCTCGGAGAAAACGGAATCCTTCAACTGCCGTTGCCCGAAGAGTACGGAGGGATAAATGCCGACACCAC